>JBDSDG010000093.1:0-38495 GCA_039920685.1 Ferruginibacter sp. | reverse complement strand
CTCAAAATAGCGAAATTCTTTTAAGTACTCGTAAATTCATTTGTCCTATTTTAAAAAATAACTTGAAAGGTTAGGGGTAATTACCGTTGATAAAAATATTGCTGCTGACAACCTTCATAATTCTAATTTCGTTTCAGTTTATTAATCGATCCAAAAATCTTACATGAATATTCTTATAATTGGTTCAGGAGGAAGGGAGCATACACTTGCGTGGAAATTGAGACAAAGTAAGCTGTGTAACGATCTTTACATTGCACCGGGAAATACCGGGACGGCATTAGAAGGAAAAAATCTTCCGATCCAGGTCACTGATTTTGAAGGGCTTAAAAAGGCATCTATCGATCACAAGATCGACCTGGTTATTGTAGGTCCTGAAGAGCCACTGGTACGTGGTATCGTGGATTTTTTTGCGGAAGCTTCCGAAACAAAGCATATTCAAATGATCGGGCCATCAAAGCACGCTTCCCAGCTGGAAGGCAGCAAGGCTTTTGCTAAATCGTTTATGAACAGGCATAAGATCCCTACTGCCGCCTATAAAAAATTTACGGCAGATAACTATCCTGAAGGCATTGATTATATTAAAGCACATCCTTTACCTATAGTACTTAAAGCCGATGGTCTTGCAGCAGGGAAAGGGGTGCTTATTTGTCAAAGCCATATAGAGGCATTGGCAGAATTTGAGCTCATCATTCATAGGGCCAAGTTCGGAGATGCCGGTAATAAGGTCGTAGTTGAATCTTTTCTGGAAGGAACAGAGATCAGCATTTTCGTTCTCACAGATGGTGACAATTACTTGTTATTGCCGGAAGCCAAAGATTATAAACGTATTGGAGTAGGAGATACAGGACTTAATACCGGAGGTATGGGAGCAGTTAGCCCGTTGCCATTCTTCGATGAGCTGCTTATTCAAAAGATCATTAAAAATATTATTGATCCTACAATTAGAGGATTGCAGGAAGACAATCTGGACTATCACGGATTTATATTTTTCGGCTTGATGATAAAAGACGGCGAGCCAATGATGATCGAATACAATTGCCGGTTAGGAGATCCGGAAACCCAGGTCGTGATCCCGCGAATGAAGAACGACCTTGTGGAGATGTTGTCTGCAGTTGCTTCCAAAAAACTAAACCAGGTAACGGTTGAGATCGATAATCGCTGTGCAGCCACTATTGTAGCTGTCAGTGGAGGATATCCAAGTAAATTTGAAAAAGGAAAACCTATTCACGGCATCCTCGATGCAACCGTGGAGGATAGTCTAGTCTTTCATGGCGGAACACTCCAGGAAAATGGCGAGATCGTTACCAATGGCGGCAGGGTATTGTCGGTAACCGCCTTTGGAAATGATATCCGGGAAGCCGCGGAACAATCAGTTTACATGATGGAGCAGTTATATTTTGAGGACATGTATTTCCGCCCGGATATTGGATACGAATTCAGGGTGGAGGAGACCCCGTAAAGATATGGTTTTGATTACTAACGTTAAGGTATATTCGAAATATAGGACAACAAGAACTACTAAAATCATTAGTATCCGATTTTTCAGATCTTTCCTGGGCTCAAATCGTAAAACTACTGCACAATCTGTGGAAAATAAAAATCTTTGCCGTTGTTAAATCCAATATTTTACTTCAACTTTGCGTCACGAATTATATTCGGTTGTTACACAAAAAAATATGGGAATTTTTAACTTTTTCACACAGGAAATTGCGATAGACCTTGGAACTGCGAACACACTCATAATCCACAATGATGAAGTTGTAGTAAATGAGCCTTCCATCGTTGCATTGGACCGGAATAATCCCAAGAATTTATTAGCTGTAGGGAAAAAGGCATTAATGATGCATGAAAAGACGCATGAAAGCATCCGGACGGTGCGTCCATTACGTGATGGTGTGATAGCCGATTTCAATGCAGCTGAACTGATGATCAGGGAGATGATCAAAATGATCTATCCAAAGAAGCCATTGTTTGCTCCCAGTTGGAGAATGATGATCTGTATTCCTAGTAGCATTACTGAAGTTGAAAAGCGCGCAGTACGCGATAGTGCAGAGCAGGCAGGTGCTAAAGAAGTTTATTTGATCCATGAACCAATGGCAGCTGCATTGGGTATAGGCATAGATGTAGAGGAGCCGGTTGGAAATATGATCATCGATATCGGTGGAGGAACAACCGGGATCACAGTTATAGCATTAGCTGGTATCGTATGTGATCAAAGTATCAGGATCGCCGGAGACGAATTCACTGCTGATATTATGGAAGCTTTGCGCAGGTATCATAGTTTGCTTATCGGGGAACGCACCGCGGAGCAGATCAAGATCCAGGTTGGCGCTGCGATGAAAGATCTTGAAAATCCACCAGATGATATACCAGTAAATGGTCGTGACCTTGTAACTGGTATTCCGAAACAGGTTATGGTTAGTTTCCAGGAAGTTGCAGAAGCCCTCGATAAAAGTATTTTTAAAATAGAAGAAGCTATTCTTAAAGCCCTTGAAACAACCCCACCGGAACTGGCATCAGATATTTATCGTCGCGGGCTTTACATCACTGGTGGTGGTGCCTTGTTACGTGGTTTGGATAAAAGACTTGCTGCAAAGATCAAGTTACCAGTGCATGTTGCAGACGATCCATTGAAAAGTGTGGTCAGGGGCACCGGCATAGCTTTAAAACATTATGACCGTTACCCTTTTGTTATGAGATAGTTCTTTATTTTAAAGATTGAATTATAGATTTCATATTTCTCCGCGAAAGGTTTTGGTGAAAATACTTAACCCAAGCAGTTTAATTCAAAATTTATAACCAGGCCGATCGCCCGGCTTCCTGCTGATAGATCGGTTTAAAATCTAAATCCCACTCTTCCATTGCGAAATATTTTTCTCTTTATTCGCCGCTATTTCAACCTCATTATCTTTTTTGTGCTCCAGGGCATATCCATTTACATGATCATTCATTACAGTAAGTACCACGAAGCTTCTTTTGGTAATTTTTCTAACCAGGTTACCGGAAAAATAAATACACAGTATAGCAGGATCAATTATTATTTCCATCTTAAAAAGACAAATGATTCTCTCGTAAAAGTGAATGAAGAACTTTATAATAAATTAAAAAAGAATTATGAACTTCCAGATACTGTTACCAGGACGATCGTTGATTCTATAAGGGTAGATTCAGTACTGGAATATCGCAAGTATACTTACCTGGCAGCAAGTGTGGTATCTAATTCTATTTCTACCCAGAATAATTACATAGTCTTATCACGAGGAAAAGCCAACAAATTGCACGCGGGAATGGGTATTGTAGATGTGAAAAATGCAGTGGTAGGGATCGTTACTGAGGCAACGGATGATTTTTCTATTGTAATGAGCCTGCTTCATAAGGATAGCCGGGTTAATGGTAAATTATTAAGATCCGGCGAAACAGGAACGGTGATCTGGGATGGGAAACTGCCGAATATAATCACCCTGACAAATATTCCCAAAAGTGCAAAAATTGCAAAAGGTGATACCATTATAACCAGTGGATATAGCACACATTTTCCTAAAGGCCTATTAATCGGGACCGTGATGGAAATCTTTGCAGAAAAAAGCACTAGCAATTTTCTGATCAAACTTAAATCATCCGCAAATTTTTATGATCTGCAGTACGTTTATGCAATTGATAATGCACAACAGGAACCTATTAATAAGATACTTGATAAAATTAAACAACAGCGTTGATCAAATAATTTCATGAGTAATCTTGTAAAAAATATTATCCGGTTTATCTTCCTGATCTTATTGCAGGTTCTTGTATTGGATAAAATTCATTTGCACCAAATGGTGACTCCTTACATATATTTTTTATTTATTTTATGGCTACCTTTTAAGATCAACAGGACCTTGCTTATGCTGGTAGCATTGTTGTTAGGGTTTGCATTGGATAGCTTTCGCCATAATCCGGGATTTCATATGGCGGCCTGCGTATTGATCGCATATGTGCGTCCATTCCTGATCAACTTACTTATACCACAGGAAGGAGTGGAAACAAGTTATGAGGAGCCATCGTTCAAAAGTCTTGGCGGATTACTTCCATACGTTATTTATGCTGGTGTTTTAAGCCTGCTTCACAATTTGTGGCTTTTCTTTCTCGAGGCCTGGCAGTTTGGAGATGTCTGGTATTTTTTTATGAAAACGATCCTTTCCACCACGATAACCCTGGTGTTGATCATAATCAGTGAACTGATTTTTACCAGGAAACAACGATTCAGAACAAATACTGTCTGACCAAAACAATAATTCTGTTAAATCAAATGTTTACTTCCCGATTGATAATGTTTAAAATCATTGATCGTTTATATCCATCCAATACTTTATTAACTTTATAAACTATTCGGCCAGTAGTATAAAATAAACCACGAAGTGTCTGTATTTAACCAATCAAGAAAAAATGTTATAAGGTTGATTTTGGTTGGCATGTTTCTCATTATTGTTGCCCGCCTTTTTACTTTACAGGTCATAACCAGCAAGTATAAAGTATTGGCTGATGATCAGGGAATTTTCCGAAAGGTTGTATATCCTGACCGCGGTATTGTATACGACCGGAAGGTCCGGCCTATTCTCCAGAACACAATTATATACGACCTGATGGTTGTTCCTTCAAAATTGAAAGGTACAGATACAGCATCCATTTGTGAGATCTTGCAGATAGATACAGCAGAATTTAAAAAAAGGATCATTGGCGCTATCATAAAAAATAAAAGCTACCGGCCATCTGTATTCGAAGCTTTGTTAAGTGATGAAAAGATGGCTAAGCTGAATGAAAATATGTTTCGGTTCGCTCCCGCGTACTATTTACAGGAAAGGCCGGTGCGTGATTATCCTTATGATGCCGGGGGGAATATTCTTGGCTATCTATCCGAGGTTGATTCTAATTTTTTGAAATATCATAAGGATGAAGGATACCTGATCGGTGACTATGCCGGGAAAGCAGGGTTGGAGCGTGTTTATGAAAAAGTCCTTATGGGGCAGCGTGGAATTGAATTCTGGAAACGTGATAATAAGAACAGGCTCACCGATCGTTATGAAAAAGGGGTTTTTGATACAACTGCCATTGCCGGGCAGAACATGCATACTTCACTTGATATAGAATTGCAGCAGTTAGGAGAAAAGCTGATGGAAAATAAAGTGGGAGCAGTGGTAGCGATCGATCCTCAAACCGGAGGTATACTGGCGATGGTTAGCAGCCCTACTTATAAGCCCCGTCTATTAACCGGGGCGGAGCGTCGCAAGCACTATGGAAAGCTGTTATTAGATCCAAGCCTTCCACTGATCAACAGGACAGTGAATGCTTATTATTCTCCCGGTTCAACATTCAAGACACTGCAAGGACTGGTCGGTTTACAGGAAGGAGTTATAAGTCCAACTACAACATTTAGCTGTAGTGGTGCATTTTATGGTTGTGGGAAACCAATGCGTTGCCTTGATCCGGGTGTGTTTGCTTTAAAATCAGCGATTACGCATTCCTGCAATACGTATTTCGCCAATGTAATGCAAAGGGTAATAAACAATCCTAAATACCCTAACCTCGATAGTAGCCTGAACCAATGGGCAAGGTACATGTATGCCTTTGGGTTAGGACATAAACTTGGAGTGGACGTTCCTTCAGAAAAAAGTGGACTGATACCTGTTCCCCGAACTTACGATAAAATATATGGGGATGGGCACTGGAATTTTTGCACTTTCAGATCAGTGAGCATTGGCCAGGGGGAAGTGCTGACTACGCCGTTACAGGTTGCAAATGAAATGGCCTACCTCGCAAATAAGGGATGGTATAAGATCCCACATGTAGTTGACTCCATTGAAGGCGGTGACACATTCGGTTTGCTGGATAGATTTAAAGAAAAACATACAGCTGTAAATATCCCCGATAGTGTTTTTGAGGCCGTGCATGATGGGATGCAGGGCGTAATGGAAAGCGGTACCGGTAGATACGCAAAGGTTCCGGGTATAGTGGTTTGTGGCAAGACAGGTACGGTGGAAAACGCATTCCGGGGTGTGAAACAAAAAGATCACGCATTTTTTGCAGCATTTGCACCAAGGAACAATCCACGGATAGCCATAGCCGTTATTTGTGAGAATGCAGGATTTGGTGCAAGCTCTGCTGCCCCGATTGCCAGCTTTATGATCGAGAAATACCTGCTGGATTCTATTGCGGGAAAGGAAAGAAAGGATAAAGTGGAAGCCATTTCCAAACTGAACCTTATTCCGCCACGGATTTACAGGGCGTTGCGTACACAGGATTCCTTGATGCACCTGAAAGACACTGCCTATTTGTTGACAAAAGGATACATTAAGATCATGAAAGATACAATGGATCTAGATTCGGAAGATGAGACCGCTATAATAGATAATCTGAAAAAGGAAAGACAAAAAAAACCGGTTCCTCATAGTGATTCAACAAATGTTCCTTCAGCCATTATTCAAAATGAAAAAAAGAAACCGGTCATAAAGGATAGTTTAAATGATAATAATAATTAAGGTTTAAATAAACAGCTACATGTACCACGGTAATTCGTCGATAACAAAAGGAAAGGACTGGATGCTGATATGGATGTATGTTATTTTAGTAATGATCGGGCTTGTCTGCATATTCTCTGTTGAATTTAAGGCAAATGATGATTTTTTTAAGAACCTGTTTGAATTCAAAAAGAATTATAGCAAGCAGTTCCTGTATTTCGGGATTTGTATAATACTTGCCATCTTTATTTTATTAACGGATAGCAAGTTTTTTACTGCTATGCCGAATATTCTATACATTTTTGGAATAGTGCTGATGCTAGCCACTTTTGTATTTGGTAAAAATGTGAACGGATCTAAAAGCTGGATACCATTGGGATTTATGAACCTGCAGCCGGTTGAATTATGCAAGATATTTACTGCGCTTGCCCTTGCAAAATATCTTTCAAGGAATGATACAGAATTCAATAAGTCAAGGTCCCAATTGATCGCCGCCGGAATTGCCTTTCTCCCGGTTGTGTTTTCAATATTACAAAATGAAACTGGTCTTGCGTTGGTATACTTTTCTTTTCTATTGCCGATGTACAGGGAAGGATTGCCACCAGGTTACCTGATCTGTGGCGCATCTTTGGGAATATTATTGGTTGTTACCTTATTATTCCCACCTTCAACACTGATCATTGCATTGTCGGTTATAGCCCTGATCTCAATTTATTTATTTAAGCGAAAAATCAAGAGGAACAAAGGGCTGTTGCTGATAATTCTTGGACTTTGGTTAGTGGCAAGCTTATTTGTAGGTGCCGCTGTGCCGTTCTTATTCAAGCATGTTTTTCAAAAATACCAGGCAGACAGGATCTTCAGCATGGTAGGTAGAGACAATCCATTTATGGAAGCAAATACTCCCATAATAACCAATACTGAGCCATCTGCTAAGAAAATAAAGCCGGAGGAAAATTACAACGTTAAGCAATCAAAGATCGCTATTGGCTCCGGGGGTGTTTTGGGAAAGGGCTTTTTAAAAGGTACGCAAACGCAAGGCGATTTTGTTCCGGAACAACACACGGATTTTATTTTTACTTCCGTCGGAGAGAATTTCGGTTTTGTCGGATGCGCCATATTAATGGTGCTGTATTTTGGACTGATGTTGAGAATTGTTTTTGTTGCAGAGAGGCAGCGAAGTACTTTCAGCCGGGTTTATGCATACGCAGTGGTTGGCATTTTATTTTTCCATGTAGCGATCAATATTTGTATGACCATTGGCCTCGCACCGGTGATTGGCATTACGCTTCCTTTAATGAGTTACGGCGGCTCTTCATTGTTGACTTTTACTATCCTCCTTTTTATTTTAATCAGACTTGATGCCGACCGGCAGATGGTATTACGGTAACAAAAGATTTAATAGAAAAAATGTAAATGAAAATAATACCATTAAGTGAAGGAAGCTTTACCATTGATAAAACCAAAGTTTTTGTTCCTTTCAAATCAGGTACAGATGAGCTACAGGAAAGGGCAACAGGAAGTTTACTGGTGGAGGTGCAGCCCTTCGCAATTGTAACGGAAAAAGATATTATACTCTTAGACACCGGCCTTGGCTTCACGAATGAGCATGGAATTTTACAGCTTCATAATAACCTTTTATCAAATGGAATCGATCCCATGGATGTCACAAAAATTTTGATCAGCCATTTACATAAGGACCATTCAGGAGCTATCAGCAAAGAAGACAAAATATTGGGGACCGATTTTTTAAGCTTTCCCAATGCAATGTATTATGTGAACAAGGATGAGTATTCTTATGCAATGGAAAAAGGAGGTCCATCATATACACCGGTAGAATTTAAGATCCTGGAAAATGCAACAAATGTCATATTCACGGAAGGAGATGGAATGATCGACAATTATATACGGTATGAAATTTCCGGCGCACATTGTCCATACCACCAGGTATTCTGGATAATGGAAGGAGCTCAAAATATATTCTTCGGAGCAGATGTTGCTCCTCAATTACAACAAATGAAAAGCCGGTTCGTTGCCAAATATGATTATGATGGAAAAAAGTGTATGGAACTGCGACAACAATGGTGGCAACAAGGGCAATCAGAGCACTGGACTTTTTTATTTTACCATGATATAAAAACTCCGGTAATTGCCTTCTAAAACAGTCTTGAAAATTTCTTTATTCTTATTGTAGATGTATGCAGTAAAAAAAAGGAGGCCTGCCCTAAAAAGAGCTGGCCGTTGCTAACCTATGAAAAACACCTATCGCAAAAATATATTAATTAATTTTATATGCAAGGATTATTATTTTTATTTTCCATCTGGGCGTTAAACGCCTTACAGTAGGGCTTTATATCAAAAAAAAATCCCTTCCACTAGGAAGGGATGATCAGTTTACCTGTTTTTTTTTAATTATTTCTCCTTGGCGGTCGCTGGTTTGAATTATTTTGCTGCCGTAATTTCCGCAACCGGTCTACCAGCTTTTTTCTGAATTCCATGTCTTTTCGAAAAAAATCATCTGTTCGATTATTTCCAAGAATCTTGGAAAACTTATCCTGGTATTTCTTTTTAATATCCAACACTGCCTGTTGTTTATCTAATTCCGGTTTATTGATATCCACAGAACTTTTCAGTTCACTGTCGAATTGCTTGTGTAAAGGCCAGAATTTTTCTGCTTCAGCAGGTGTCAGGTTAAGCTGTTGGGTTATATAAGCAACATACAGCGCCTGGATTTTTTGTTCACGCTTTACCGGATCTGCTTCATCCTCCTGCGCATAGGCAAAAGAAAAACTGCCAATCAAAAGGGTAATAAAAAGTAAAATATGTTTCATCGTTTTAAATTAATTGTTATGTGATCGATCAAGGTTTAGTCCATTCAATAAATTATCAAGAGTTTTATCATCTGTCAAGTATTCAACTTCGTCTGGTAAATTCCTGTCATCTGAAACAGAAGCAACAAGGGCCGCATCTACATCTTCACCGCTCTTTTCAAGATAATTCACAAGATCAACATCACTTATCGTTGAAAGAACCTGTTCAAAACTATTTGTTTTAATAATATTCTTTGCCATGCTCATTTCAGTACCTGTAGAAAGATTTTCCTGTATAATATTCCTTTTATTCAGAACCGAAATAACACTGAGTCCAATGATACCTGTGATCACCGCCGCAACTGCATACCTGAATACAGAAAATGACCTTTTCATTTCAACCACCTTTGCCGGCTGTGGTATTTTCTTTAAGATCTCATTTGGAAGTCCGTCAAAATAACCCATCGGGACTGTATAAACATTGATTCCATGAGCCGCTGATAATAAGGAAGATTCATTTTCTTCCAGCCTGGTTCTTAACAAAATATTTTCAGCCAGGCCATTAAAATAATCTTCAGGCACGGAATAAACATTTATGCCACGGGTAAAAGATAGCAGTTCGGAATCCTCAGAAATTCCGAAATCTTCTTCCTTTTTTATCCTGCTCATTATATTATCCGCCAGCCCTTCGAAATAACCAGCAGGAAGATCATTATTTGTAACTTTTGTGAGATTTTTATCTGTAACAGCATCCAGAACATCATTCAATAGAGCATCAAAGTAGCCGTCAGGGACAGTATAGACATTTATATTAGGAATGCCTGCCAGCATGGAATTCAACTCCAATAATTCATTTTGTATGGGATTGCTGATGTTCATCGGTTTTTTAAGACCTTTTATAGTGGAATTAGTTTAACCGTTAAGTATATAATCCTCAATTTTTTTTACTGCATGATGGTAGCTTGCCTTGAGGGCACCTTCGCTGGTTTCCAAAACCCTGCTCATTTGCTCATAGGGCATTTCGTCATAATACCGCAGATTAAAGACGGTCCGCTGTTTGTCCGGGAGCTTTTGAATGGCCAGCTGTAATTTCCATTCCAGTTTATTTGCATCAAAATGTTCATCTGCTTTTATTCTATTGCTTAACGGACTTTCGTCGTCACTTAGTGATAAAGCGCTTCTTTTTTTCTGTTGCTGAAGAAAGGTGAGGCTTTCATTGGTTGCAATTCTGTAGAGCCAAGTGTATAATTGACTGTCTTCCCTGAAATTGTCAAGGCTTTTCCAGACTTTAATGAACATATTTTGTAATACATCATTTGCGTCCTCATGTTCCACTACCATTCGGCGAATGTGCCAATAGAGTTTTTCCTGGTATTTCTTTATGATCTTGGTAAATGCCTGTTCCTTTGAAGCTTCGATCTTGAACAGGAAAAGTAATTCTTTATCATCCGGATGTTCGGCCATAATGTATCAAGTGTGCCTAAAATTAACAAAACGAGCCCTAAGATTCGTTTTATTATAAAAAGTTTAATAAAGATTTGCATTTGAAAATAGCCTGTCAACCAATCAGCATTGACCCTTCAAATTCGCAACTATTGTTTCCTGGCAATAGCCTTGTCAGCAGCGGCCACGATATGATCAGCATCCAGACCATATTTTACCAATAGGTCCTTTGGTTTACCACTTTCACCAAATGTATCATTTGTACCAACATATTCTATTGGCACCGGCCAATTCTTAGCTGCAACTTGTGCAATGCTATCCCCTAGTCCGCCGATAATATTGTGTTCCTCAGCAGTCACGGCACAGCCTGTTTTTTTAATGGATGCTAAAACAGATTTCGTATCAAGAGGCTTTATAGTATGGATATTAATTATTTCACAGCTTATTCCTCTTTCCTGCAGGATCTTTCCCGCCTCAATAGCAGTCCATACCATATGCCCACATGCAAAGATGGATATGTCTTTACCTTCTGAAATATGCTGGGCTTCACCTAGAATAAAATCTTCTTCTTTGGTAAAGATCGGCCACACCGGACGACCAAATCGGAGGTAGACCGGCCCCTGGTGTTTTGCAATTGCTTTAGTGGCTGCTTTGGTCTGGTTATAATCTGCAGGCACTATAACGGTCATGCCTGGCAGCATCTTCATCATTCCAATATCTTCCAGTATCTGGTGCGTAGCGCCGTCTTCTCCCAGGGTAAGACCAGCATGTGATGCGCAGATCTTTACATTTTTTCCGCTATAGGCAATACTTTGCCTGATCTGGTCATAAACCCGGCCAGTGCTAAAGTTTGCAAATGTTGTGGTGAATGGGATCTTTCCACCGATCGTTAACCCGGCGGCTATTCCCATCATATTGGCTTCTGCTATACCACATTGAATGAATCTTTCAGGAAACTCTTTTATGAAGCCGTGTAGTTTCAGGGAGCCTGCAAGGTCTGCAGTTAGTGCGATCACATTTTCATTTTCCCTGGCCGCTTCCAGGATTCCATCTCCAAAACCGCTTCTTGTGTCTTTATTTCCTGTAACCTGGATCTCATTAAGCATATTATTCCTTTGTTTTGTTTAATTGGTGATCAGTTCAAAGTTGCGTTCTTTGCACTGAATAAATTATCGTCCTTCTTTAATTTTAGTTCCCAGTTCCAGGCTGTTTGCATCATTTGGCTTAGGTCGTATTTGAGATCCCATCCCAATATTGACCTTGCCTTATCATTGTTTGCATAGATGGCAACTACGTCGCCGGCACGGCGTGGCCCCATGGTATAATTTAATTTTTGCCCGGTTACTTTTTCAAATGTATGGATCACTTCAAGTACGCTATATCCATTGCCGCTACCTAAATTGAAAATATCACAGTTGCTTGTGTTTTTATTATTGATGAGATAGTTCAAAGCCAGTGTGTGTGCATGCGCTATATCGCTTACATGAATGTAATCACGGATGCAACTGCCATCTTTTGTTGGATAATCGTTTCCATGGACCTTCATGACGGGCAGTTTTCCAATCGCAGTTTGCGTGATTGCAGGAACAAGATTAGCAGGCTTCCCAATTGGTATTTCCCCAATGTTGTTGGATGGGTGCGCACCGACAGGGTTAAAATACCTTAATAAAACAGACTGGATCTCGTTGCTTTTTACACATTCCCGTACGATCTGTTCGCCCATTTGTTTTGTAAATCCATAAGCGGATTCTGCCTCTTGTAAAGGAGTATTCTCTTTTACAGGTATCACTTTAGGATTCCCATAAACCGTGCACGAAGACGAAAAGACAAAATGAGGAATATTGAACTCAGCAGCACATTTTAAGATGTTTATAAGTGAGTTTAGATTATTCTCGAAATAAAGCAATGGCTTTTCGACAGATTCACCCACTGATTTGAATGCTGCAAAATGAATGATCCCATCAATATCAGTATTCTCCTGGAACACAGCATGTGTATCATCAAAAATGCATAGGTCTATCGTATAATTCTTCACTTTCACACCGGTAGTTCTTTCAATTCCTTCAAGGATCGATGCGTTGCTCCTGCTGTTATTATCAGCAGAAATAACTTTAAAGCCGTTTTGAATCAGGTCGACAATTGTATGCGAACCAATATATCCGCAGCCGCCAGTCACCAATATCTTTTTCATCGCTGAAAGGTATATATTTTTTAGTTCACGGGATTTAATGACCGTTATAATTACCCGTCATTCATGGATACTACAATATTATAAAAGACCCTAAGAATGAATAGCCCGCATGGTTTTGTAAATAATATCATAACACAAGATGAAGGAAAAAGTAGATCAATGCCGCCAGAAGCGCACTTACAGGTATGGTTAAGATCCAGGCCCACAATAGATTTACTGTTACACCCCATCTAACTGCCGATAACCGCTTTGTTGCGCCGACACCAATGATGGAACCCGTTATTGTATGAGTTGTACTAACAGGTATTTTTAATGCTTCTGTTACAAATAGTGTAATTGCACCAGCTGTTTCTGCAGCAACACCTTCAAAGGGTGTAACCTTGGTGATCTTTGTTCCCATGGTTTTAACGATCTTCCAGCCGCCACTCATTGTGCCAATTGCAATTGCCGAGTAACAGGCAAATGGCACCCACCACACCATATGATCCAGGCTAAACTTTGTGGGATCATATGCGATCAATGCTGCCATTATAATTCCCATTACCTTCTGGGCATCATTGCCTCCATGCCCGATGCTAAATGCAGCAGAAGACACCAACTGCAATCTTTTGAACCAAAAATTTGCCCTGTTCGCATTTAATCCATTCAGAAATAAGGTAAAGAATGCCATGATAAATAATATGCTGGCAAGTAATATCCATTTAAAATTGGACGAATGAAAGATCACTTTCATTATATAAGAATCAAAATGGGACTTCAACTTAGCCGGGTTGAATTCCATATTGTAATAGAGGAATAAACCAACAAGAATAAAAATAGTGAAGGCAATGATCTTGGGCATCATCCCTTTTCGAAATGAATGAATGAACCACAATGAAATAATAAAAGCAATGATCATTCCTATTACCGGTGCAAGGAAAATAAACACCACTGTCTTAATTACCGGGTCAGGGTTAACCGAGCCTATTCCCCCAAAAGCAATGGCCGCGCCTGAGAATGCACCTATTAATGTATGGGAAGAAGATGAAGGAATACCGAACCACCAGGTAAGAAGATTCCAGAATATTGCTGCCAGTAGCCCTGAAAAAATTACGAGTAGCATATCGTGACCAAAAACCACATCAGTTTTTACTGTTTTAGCAATTGTATTTGCGACACCGTGATCTTTAAATATAAAGTATGCAACGAAATTGAACATAGCAGCCCATATTACCGCTTGTGCGGGGGTAAGCACTTTTGTTGAAACTACTGTAGCTATTGAGTTGGCTGCATCATGGAAACCATTGATAAAATCAAAGATCAGTGCCATGGCAATAATAACGATCAGGAAAACCATAGAAAAATAATTAAAACAATTCACAGTACGGTTATAAAACGTATCTCTCGTGGACTGTTCCTGTTAAGCGTATTTTATGATGATGGATTCGATCACATTTGCAGCATCCTCGCATTTGTCGGTGACGATCTCCATGATCTGGTAGATCTCTCTTTTCTTTATAACTTCTTTTGCGTCTGGTTCAGTGGCAAATAATCTTTCAATACTCATATCGAAAATATCATCACCCTGGTTCTCTATACTATTGATCGCAACCAATGCGTCTGTGATCTGGCGCATGTTCTTCATATTCCGAAGCTCAGTAACGGCCTTGTATACCTGCAGGCAACCCAATGCGATCAGGTCTCCCATTTTCTGTATACCGATATCGTCTGGGTTTACATGGTAGAAATTTATCTTTTTTGCTGAAGCGTAAATATAATCGGCAATATCATCTAATGCGGAGGCAAGATAATGGATGTCTTCACGGTCGAATGGAGTAATGAAATTCTTCCCCAGCTCTGTAAAGATCCTGTGAGTGAGCTCGTCATTTACGTGCTCCATATCTTCCACTTCTTTAATAAGCTTTCCACGCTTTTCAAAATCAGGCTCATTTACTACTTCTTTTAATTTATTACCCATTTTAACCAGTTCCTCAGCAACGCTTTCAAACAATTGGTAAAAAACCCTGTCCTTGGGTAAAAAGATCTTAAAGATCGTATTAAATGCCATGAGAAATATTTTTACAAAAATAGAATTATCGTTTCCGTAGCAGCAATAAAAATAATTGGTAATAATTTCTTAACACTGTGATCATATTAATATCTTACAATTGAAAAAAAAAGAACATTGTTTAAGAGCTTAATAATATTAATTCTCGGCGTACTGTTAATCCAATGCTCACAGGCTCAATTCCTGATGGATATGGTCGATACAAGCAAAGATATTGGCAAGGGCTTATTATCGATATACCAGAAATTTGACCGGGTTCGCATTGGTGGATATATTCAGCCGCAGTTCCAATGGGCAGAACATAAGGGTGAGAAAAGCTATAATGGAGGAGATTTTGCCGAAAATGTCAATAACAGGTTTATGATCCGGCGTGGACGTATCCGGTTTGATTATATTCATTTTGCTGAGAAAACGGGGCCAAACGTTCAATTTGTATTTCAGTTCGATGGAACAGAGCGAGGTGTTTTTATAAGAGATTTCTGGGGGCGGATCTTTGAAAATAAATTACAGCTTTTTGGTTTCACCGCCGGCATGTTCGCCCGCCCTTTTAGTTACGAACTAAATCTTTCTTCATCAGACCGCGAAACCCCGGAGCGAGGCAGGATGAGCCAGATCCTTATGAGGACTGAACGCGATCTTGGTATAATGCTTTCATTTGATGCAAGGAAGAAAGACCATCCAATGCGTTATTTCAAATTTGATGTTGGATTATTCAATGGACAGGGTTTGACCGCCGCTTCAGATTTCGACAGTCATAAGGATCTAATAAGCAGGCTCGCTCTTAAACCCGTTAAGCTATCGCAAAAAATAATTTTAAGTACGGCCGTATCATATTTGAATGGAGGCTTTCTTCAAAACAGTATATATACATATCGTACAGAAAAGATGAATGGCTTTGAAACATTTGTAGTAGATTCCTCGGTTTCTAATAAAGGCAATATCGTTCCAAGAAAATATTATGGAGCAGACGTGCAACTAAAATATAAAACGAAGGCCGGGTTTACGGAAATAAGAGGAGAATATATTTTTGGAACACAAACAGCGTCTCATAATTCTACAGAAACGCCTGGGGCTTTATTAAATGTATCAGATGGATATTACATCCGGAAATTCAATGGAGCCTATTTTTACCTGCTGCATAATTTTATAGATGATCATCACCAATTAGTGATAAAATATGACTGGTATGATCCCAATACCGAGGTTGATAAGCACAGAATTGGTAATGCTGCAAGCAACCTCAATGCCACAGACATAAAATTTTCCACGCTTGGCTTCGGCTATAATTATTATATGAATCCCAATGTAAAATTATTATTCTATTATGAAGTGATACAAAATGAAAATACAATGTTGCCGGGTTTTACTTCTGACATCAAGGATGATGTTTTTACGTGCAGGCTGCAATTCAGATTTTGATACAGGTAACAATGCCGTAACATATAGGTAATAGTTCCATAATATTCTCTTCATCTTCCCATAACATAGAAATGGTCACTTTGTGCTTCAAAACAGAGGCATGAAATTATTATCACTCCTGGCTTTTTTATTTGTTTTTTTTTCTGTTAAAGCTCAAACAGCACTATTGGAAGGAAAGGTTACAGATTCTCAAACAGGTTCTGTTATTAGCGGGGTTTCAGTTTCAATCAATGGTGAATCAGCAACAGTTATTTCTAATGTAGATGGTGGCTTTGCAATCAAATTAAGAACCGGTAAAACTTATTCCATCAGGCTAACATCTGTAGGATACCAGTCAAAAGAGGTTGATGATATTCAGTTGGTAGCAGGCAAAATTACAAGCCTTTATATTGTATTGGATCGCGTTTCCAAAACCGAGCAATCGGTTGTAGTAAGATCATCTGCAAGAAAAGAAACCATAGCAGCATTAATTTCTTACCAGAAGAATACATCAGTCGTTGCGCAAGTGGTGAGTGCTGAAGCTATCAAAAGATCCCCGGATAAAAATACGGGAGAAGTATTAAAAAGAGTTCCCGGAATAAGTCTGCAAGAGGGAAAATATATTGTTGTCCGTGGACTTGCTGACCGCTACAACCAGGCAATGTTAAATGGAATATTATTAAGCAGTACCGAACCCGATCGTAAAACATTCAGCTTTGATATTCTTCCTTCTGCTATGATCGAAAACATCATTGTAAATAAATCATTCATACCTGAATTGCCCGGGGAATGGGCGGGAGGCCTTATCCAGGTAAACACAAAAGATGTTCCTGCAAAAGATTTCTTTAGTGTGCAGATCGGAACAGGCTTTAATACACAAACGATAGGTAAAGATTTCTATAATTATAAAGGAAGCAATACCGACTTTCTCGGTTTTGATAACGGAACAAGATCGCTGCCCGGGAATTTACCTGGCAAGGCGACTTTTGCCACTTTATCGCAGGAACAAAAAACCAGCTATGCAGAAAAATTTGAAAACATATGGAATATACAAAAGTATAATTCCAATGTTACGTCCGTATTAAATCAAGCCGTGGTGTTAAGCGGAGGATTTAATGTAAAGCTTGGGTCTAAAAGCAAATTGGCAGCAATTGTTGCAATTAATTACAGCAGAACAAATAAAAGAACGGAGTTTCTAAACCAGGTAAATACGTTCCAGGATAATATTGCTGACCTGAGCTTTGATTACAGCAATACAAAATACAATAAAGATATTCTTGCCGGGGCATTGGCGAATTTCACCCTGCAGTTAGGAAACAATAGCAAAATATCTTTTAGGAATATGTTAAATGTAAATACTGCGAATTATACAACAATACGAAAAGGAAAAGATTTTGATGCGCCTTATAATACTTCAATTGGGTATGATAATATCTCCGCTTCCGAGCTTGCATTTAAAGCAAATACTTTTTTCAATACACAGTTAAATGGGGATCATAATATTCAAAGATATAAAGCCAAACTTCACTGGTTCGGCAGCTTTAATATTCTTGACCAATACATACCAGACCAGCGCCGGCTTCAATATGTTCAGGAAGATGCTTCAAAACCGGAATTTCTTGCAGCGATAGGAAGCTCCAATGCTTCACAAAAAAGCGGTAGCCGCTACTACGGTTTTCTAAACGACTATGTTTATACATCGGGGGCTGATCTAAGTAAAGTGATCAAGACCGGCAAATCAGTTCAAACTATTAAAGGCGGTTATTTTTTCCAGGTGAAGGATAGGCTATTCGATTCAAGGCCTTTTGCTATTTACCTGCCATCCGGAAACCGTGAGCTGCGACTGTTATCAGCTAATAATATTTTCAATCCTGAAAATTTTGGAAATGGCAGCGACAATAAATTTGCCTTTAATGAATTATCTGGTCCGGGTTACCGTTATATAGCCAATTCAATACTAAATGCCGGCTTTTTACAATTGGATAACCAGGTTACAAAAAAGCTCCGTGCAGTATGGGGAATTCGCGTTGAAAATTTTGACCAGGTTATAGGAAGCATGAAAGAGAGCGACCCACGCCATGTTCACAATGTAGTAACGGATTATTTGCCGGCACTAAATCTTACTTATAAGGTTGATCCTAAAATCAACGTCCGCCTGTCAGGCTCTCAAACAATTATCCGTCCGGAATTTCGGGAATTGAGTACTTTCCAGTTTTATGATTTTGACCTTGGAGCAACTGTTGCCGGATATTCAGGATTGATGAGAACAAAGGTTTCCAATTTTGACCTTCGGTATGAGATATATCCAAGAGGCGGAGAGCTGGTCACCTTCGGTGTATTCTACAAATATTTCAATAAGCCGATCGAAGCATACTTTAATCCAAGTTCAGGCGGAGCGAGTACATATAATTTTCTTAACGCGAACGAGGCTAACAGCTTTGGTGCCGAGCTTGAATTCAGAAAGAAGCTGGATGCATGTCATGCATTAAAAAACTTCACTATGCAAGGAAATGTTTCATACATATACAACCGGGTAACAGGATTAGGAAATGATGAGTCCCGGCCAATGCAAGGACAAAGCCCTTATTTGCTAAATGCCAGTATACAGTATGACCTTGAAAAATACGGTATAAACACAACATTGTTATTCAACCAGATCGGTCGCAGAATAGCTTTTGTTGGCGGCTCGGATCAGCCGCCAATATGGGAAAACCCGAGACCCATTCTTGACCTTCAACTCGCCAAAAAAATCTTTAATAAAGGAGAATTCAAAATAAATATGTCAGACATACTTAACAGGCCTGCGATCTTCTATAATGATCTTAACAGCAATAAGAGATACGACAAGAATAATGATGCGTTTGCGATAAAAAGGAAATATGGAACTAATGTGAGTATTTCCCTGGGATATAATTTTTAAAAACATACACTAAACCTTAAAATAAAAAGATGAAAAAATTAATTTTTTCCACCGTGTTCCTCGCTTCTGCTTTTCTTAGCTGCCGGAAAATAGAAGTAGACGGTGAAACAACCGTTGTGAACACCGGGGGAGGCACAACCGAAAACACAATTTTGGAGGGACGTATCACTGCCAACCGTACTCTAAAAGCTGATCAGATCTATAAATTACGTGGATTGGTATATGTTACGAATGGAGCAATACTAACTATTGAGCCTGGAACAAAAATAGTAGGAGAGAATGGACGGAATGGCGGACTTATAATAACACGCAGCTGCAAGATCATTGCAGATGGAAGCTCAGACAAGCCGATTGTATTCACCTCAGAAGCGGTTACTCCTCATCGTGGTGATTGGGCCGGTCTTGTTATATTAGGGAATGCTCCAACCAACTCATCGTTCAACGGTGTTGCCGGCGTTGGAGAAATTGAAGGTGGTATCAATAACAGTGATGGTTTAGGATTGTATGGTACTCCTGCAACACAGGCACAAAATCCTGCAGACAATAGTGGGATCCTTAGGTATGTGCGGGTGGAATATGCAGGTTATGCTTTTCTTCCAGACAAAGAGATCAATGGTTTAACTTTTGGTGGTGTTGGGAATCAAACCTTAGTTGACCATGTGCAGGTTTCTTATGCAAACGATGATTCTTTTGAATGGTTTGGAGGTACTGTAAATTGTACACACCTGATCTCATTCCGTACGCTCGATGATGATTTTGATACTGATAATGGATACAATGGGAAAGTTCAATTCGGTATCTCATTAAGAGATTCTGCTGTAGCTGACATTTCCAAAAGTGAGGCTTTTGAAAGTGATAACGATGCAAACGGAAGTTCATTGTTACCACAAACAAGCGCCGTTTTCAGTAATATGACGGTACTTGGACCCAAAGCAACTTTATCAAATACAGGTAATAGTCTTTTTGTCTGGGGAGCACAGATAAGGAGAAATTCGAGCCTATCTATCTTCAATTCCATCATTATGGGTTATCCGAATGGCTTATATATAGATGCAACGAAAGGTGTTCCTGTAGATAATAATATACCTAACGGGTTGTTTGTTCAGAATACGATCATTGCAGGATGCACCAATCCCATACTTTATAGCCTGGGGAGCAATACAAATATTCCGATTACTGTAAATACAACTGCTTCCATTACTGATTGGTTCAATACCCTGACCTATGATAATAGAATTCTCACAAATAATACTGAAGTTGGATTGGGAGATGCATTCAATTATAATACTCCGGATTTTAACCCAACCGGAAGTTCAGTAGTCCTGAACGGTGCAGCATTTGCTCATCCAAAGTTGGCTTCAGGTTTCACTGCAGTAACTTACAGAGGTGCATGTGCTCCCGGAGATACGTGGTGGAAAGGCTGGACAAGGTTTTAATGAAGTAGACAAAAGTTTTCCTTAAGCAATAGCAAGTTCAATCATGCTTGAACCACCTTTATTCTTATTGGTGGTCTTTTTATTTCCGGGTTTTACTTTTTATATTGTGAATATGCAGCTCTGACGTTAGGGTAACATAATTTCTTAATAAAGTAATTCCGTATCTATTGATCCTTCTGGTATCATCATCACACGATTGAAATTACTGTCAAAGGCCGGATAAGTCAAGGTATAACATAATAGCGAGCGAAAGAGACCTGTTTGTAAGGCCAGCAATGATGTTGGTTAAAAGAAAATAATTTAATAACCGTGCAGTTCCTAAGCTTTTTGCAGTGTGAAGCCAAATGTACTTCCAACATCTATTTTACTGCGGGCATGGATACTCTGCCCGTGTGCCTCAATGATATGCTTACAAATTGATAACCCCAGGCCGCTTCCCCCGATCTTACGGCTACGGGCAAGATCTGTGCGGTAAAACCTTTCGAATATTCTGCCAATATGTTCCTCTGAAATACCAGCGCCATCATCACTGATGTCAATAAGAACATGCATTCCATCAACATTATAAAAGCTTGATTCAATGGTACCATTTTGCTTGCCGTATTTGATCGAATTATCTATAAGATTGATGAACACCTGCCTTATTTTTTCCTTGTCAGCATGAACCGTTAAAGGAAATTCGCATCCTTTTTTAATGATGCACTTTATCTCTTTTTCATCAGATTTAATGGAAAGGGTTTCATACACTTCTTTTAACAGGTCTTGTATCACAAAATTTTGATAGTTCAGTTCCTGCATTCCCATTTCCAATTTTGTGATCTCGTCAAGGTCATCAATAAGGTTCACCAAACGGTCAACGTTACGCGCTGCACTTTGCAAAAATTTGGAATTTACCGCATTGTTATGCAAGGCTCCGCCGATTAAAGTGTCCACGTAACCTTGTATTGCGAATATAGGAGTCTTTAATTCGTGACTGAGATTCTGAAGAAATTCCTTCCTGAAAATTTCATTCTGCTGCAATATTTCGATCTCCGCCTTTCGTTGCTTAGCCCATTCTTCCACATCCTCTCTTACTTCATCAATACTTTTTTGGGGCAGGATATTCTTATAATAGAATTCTTCCCTCTTACTTGCCTTTGTCTGGTATATCAGTTTATATATAAGTTTTATTTTTCGATAAATAAATGTTTGAAGCGTGTATAATATCAATGCAAAGCTTCCCAGAAAGATCACCACAAAAAATAAAAGCCCTACCCACCAGATGGGTTCAAATAATAAAATGCCCAGGCTGATAGGAATTGAAAGTACCAATGCGGTAAATGCAGCAAGCTGCTGGGGTGTAAAGTTCTTTTGTGAAAGCATGAAGAAGCTGTTAGATGCAAGCTACAAGCTATTAGCTTAATTTTAGGTTATCGGAAAATTTTTTAATTAGACAGGGCTCTTTGCTGCCTTAGCTTACAGCTTAAAGCTATTCGCTACATTTCAAACTTATACCCAACGCCCTTTACGGTGGTGATACAATCGATCCCAAGCTTTTGCCTGATCTTGCGGATATGGACATCGATCGTTCTGTCGCCAACGATGACTTCAGTTCCCCAGATCTGGTTCAGTATTTCATTTCGTAAAAAAACCTTACCTGGTTTTGATGCCAGCAGAGAAAGTAATTCAAATTCTTTTCGGGCAAGAAAAATATCCTGTTCCTGGAATGTCACACTATATTTTTCGCGGTTAATTTGAAGGTCTCCGATTTTAATGATCCCCGTTTCATCTTTGTTGAAGCGACGGAACAGCGCGTTGATCTTGCTTACCAATACCTTTGGACTAATAGGCTTGGTCAGGTAATCATCGGCCCCTGTTTCAAGTCCCTTTATTTCGGAGGATTCATCACTCAAAGCTGTTAAGAATACGATCAACGTCTCTTTAAAAGCTGGCATCATTCGAAGTAAGTTGCACACTTCTATGCCGTTTTTCCCTGGCATCATGATATCGAGGATCACAAGATCGGGCAACATTTTTTTTGCCTTTTCAAACGCCTCGTCACCATTCTTTGCAGTTGTAACTTCATAACCCTGCTCCTGCAGATTGAATTCTATTATCTCTAATATATCCGGCTCATCATCTGCAATTAATATTTTATTACCTCTGATCATATTAAAAAATGGTTTCGCAAAAATACCTTTTCAAAATCATCAACCCACTCGTTAAATGAAAGTTATAATATTATTAAATTGTTAACCCCGTGATCCATATTTGGTTCTTATAATTGTCATTAGATAAAAATTGCCTCATATTTGCACCATGATCTTGCTTCAAAAAGTGCGCTTAGTCCGGACGTTCATAAACAGCGAATTTTAATGAAATATATCTACTCAGTTTTATTCTTTATTTCAGTAACAACAAATGTATTTGCTTACCGTGATACAACCATTGTAGTTCCATTACAGCGGCGCTTATGGCATGATAAAATAAAGACCGAGCAAAAACAATGTGATAAAGCCGATGGAAAGATAGACAACCAGGTAAAAGTTGGGAGAAACGAATCAATAAACCTCCACGTTACAGACGCGATCTTCAGAAGGATAAAAGAAATGCAGGATTGGATCGAACTAAATGCGTCCATTAAAAATAACAATGAAAAAATAAGATACCTGATCTACATAGAGAATATGTTGAGATCTTTTCGCATCTCCTGGAGGGCCCGCGAGATCAATCCCGTTAATTTTCCTTCATTACTGGATAATTTTGAATTGATCATGAAAGCACAGGTTGATAATTTGAGCATGGCTCCCATTCTCCAATCCGCGAGTTATGAAGTGGCAAAATTGAACAGTGAAATATTTTCCGATAATGTCGGGTATAAAGAATCAAAAGATATTGTTTACCTGAAATTCTGCACGCTGAATCCCGATAAGATATTATCAACGATAAAACCTTACGCCGATAAACCTTTTGCCGATAGCCTTGTTATGGTGGCAAGCCGCCTGAACCCTGTGCAACTGTATTCCTATGCCCAATCAAATTCTGTTGAAGGAAGGCTGATCCACCGAAACCCCAACCCGCTGGTAAAAATGGTTTCACAGCTTAGTGAAACCCCAAACGCGTTGTTTTATTTTCCTTTTTTAGATGAGATACTTTCCGGGAAACAAACTATTGAAAACATACACAAATATGTAGGTGGCAACGATAACGATTATGATAGTGTTGGTTATTTTAAGCTGCTCGTGAAAACCGAGATATCCTATTTTAAGCGAATGGCGCCACCGTTGCGGGACACACCAATCGCCATGTTTGGTGCAAATGGTTTGCGGGAGGTTTTATATTCAAAGGCACGAAAGCATTTCATCGATCCCATCAATGAACTACACAATGAGAGCAATTTATCAATAAGGATGCGTGCAATTGATCCGTTGACACCACAGGAATTATATTATGTGATGGTAATGGGCGAGAATGACATTTATACTTCCAGCTACAAGCATAGCTTTACAAGGCTGCTTCAGCAGATGGGATCAAAACCAAGCGGGGATTCACTTTTATTGAGTGTTCACTTTGATTATTTCAGAAAGTTCATAAAGATGGCCGCGAATTTCAACCGGCTTGATACCTTCCTGAGAACAATGCCTACTGCGAAATCTGAGCTTATTATGAAAGCATTTGTTGCACGGCTCGATAAAACAGGAAACCTGGAAGATGCCGTGGATGTTGCAGATGCTTATAGCAGTATCAGTGATAAAAAATTGTTACAGACGATACTATCGTATGTAAAGGAAAACGAACAAATGAGTGTTGATGAAAACAATTCAAGAGGGCAGGTAATATATGGGCTTTTAAGATCGATCTTTCTTTCTGCTGATAGCACGAATAAAATTGACCTGACGAGTGTGCTTGGGATTCCATCTATTTATGAAATTGCAAACAAAAATCTGAGGGATGATAATGGTAAGATCATACAACAGGTATTTTGGTATGGTGATGAAGATGGTAAAGCGTATTTCCCTGCATTCATGAATTCATTCTCAACAAAGGAATGGAAGATCACTCCTAAAAAAGAATGGGTAGAAATAAATTCTAACAAGGGCAATGTCTGGATCTATGCAAACAGGCCATTGGATAATGACGCTAACCTGGACGATAGTGCGCAGATCCATTTGAATAAATATTTAGATGATAACGAACTGCATCCTGCGGTTGTTGTACATCGCGGTCATAGTTACTGGCTGCCAAGAACGATCCGGCGTATGGCCGGAGATGCAAAGATTGTTGTACTGGGCTCCTGCGGTGGCTATAAAAACTTAAATGATATCATTGACAATAACCCTGACGCACATATCATTTCAACCAAAGAGATCGGGGCAGGAGAGATCAACAGGCCAATTTTGAATTATCTGAACCAGGCATTTGAATCAGGCAATACCCTTTCCTGGAAACCAATGTGGGCAACACTTACAAAACTGTTCTCTACTGATCCAAACAAAGCCGTAAGGGAAAGCTGGGAAGATTATATCCCACCGTATAAGAACCTGGGTGCCATTTTTATCAAGGCATATAATAAAAAAATGGAAGGCGAATAAACGCGGCAACTGTATAACCTTATTTTATGAGTAATGAACGGCCTGCAAAAAAAATATTCGATATTTCATTGTTGCGCAGGGTTTTTAAGTTTGCAGCTCCTTATAAAGGAAAGTTTTACATCTCCCTTTTTTTATCAGTTTTCCTGGCATTATTGGCGCCCATCAGGCCTTTCCTTATCCAGGTAACAATTAACGATGGATTGAAAGGAAATGCAACTGCTAACTTCATAAATGGTCCCGGCGGTTTTATAATTGAGATCACGATCATCCAGATCATCCTGTTATTAATAGAAACAACTACCCGTTTTTATTTCACTTTCTCAACTGCATCTTTAGGGCAAAGTGTTGTAAAAGACCTGAGAACTACTACCTACAATAAGATCCTTCACTTGAATCTTTCTCAGTTCGATAAAACACCGATCGGTACTTTAACTACCAGGACGATCAACGATATAGAATCTGTAAATGATATTTTCAGCGAAGGGCTGATCCCGATCATTGCAGATATGCTGTCCATCATATCTATCCTGGTATACATGTTTTGGGTTGATGCAAAACTTACACTCGTTTGCCTGGCTCCATTTCCGGTCCTGATACTTGCCACCTATTTTTTTAAGGAAAGTGTAAACAATTCATATATCAAAGTAAGGAATGCTGTGGCAAGCCTCAACGCTTTTGTGCAGGAGCACATCACCGGTATGTCATTGGTACAGGCATTTGCCGCGGAAGATAGGGAACAACAAAAATTCAAGCACATAAACAAAGAGCATCGCAATGCGAACATAAAAGCAATTTTTGCTTACTCTGTTTTCTTTCCGATCGTTGAATTGGTTTCTGCATTATCCATCGGACTTCTTGTGTGGTGGGCTGCAAAGGAATCCCTTGGGCTTTCTACTGAACGTGCAGAAAGTGTAGGCGGTATCATCACTGCATTTATTTTATGCCTGAATTTATTATTCCGCCCTTTAAGGGTTATTGCAGATAAATTCAATGTGTTACAAATGGGAATGATCGCGAGCGAAAGGGTGTTTAACATCCTCGACAATGAAGATTATACAAAAAATGAAGGTGATCTTATCCCTTCCATAATGGCTGGTCAGATCGCTTTTAATAATGTATGGTTTGCATATACCGATGAACAATATGTATTAAAAAATATTTCTTTTCAAATAGATGCCAGTAAAACTTTGGCGATCGTCGGTCATACCGGAAGTGGTAAAACTTCGATCATCAGCCTGTTAAACAGGATGTATAAAATTCAAAAGGGCGAAATAGAAATTGATGGTATTCCAATTGGAAAGTATGACATGGATTACCTTCGTTCCAAGATCGGAGTTGTATTACAGGATGTATTTTTATTCAGTGGATCTGTGATCGATAACGTGACCTTAAGAGATCCAAAAATAAAGAGGGAAGAGGTAGTTAGGGCTGCAAAACTGATCGGTATCCATGAATTTATCATGTGCCTTCCCGGAGGATATGATTACAATGTAATGGAAAGAGGGGCAACCTTATCAATGGGGCAGCGGCAATTGCTTTCTTTTGTGAGAGCTTTATTGTATGATCCCGCTATATTGATACTTGATGAGGCAACTTCATCAATTGATTCCGAAAGCGAAGCACTTATACAAAATGCGATCGATAAATTGATCTCGGGACGCACTTCGATCGTTATAGCCCATAGATTAAGCACCATCAGGAAGGCTGATAAGATACTGGTGTTAGACAAAGGTGAAATAAAGGAGATAGGAACTCATGAGCAACTGATGGAAAGGCAGGGTTTTTATTTTCAACTACATAAGATGCAGTTTGAGAAGCAGGAGATCAATGAGCCGTTTTAGTTCGCTTATAATTTCCGATTTCAGGCTTATGCCCTTATCTTTGCGGCAAATTTGAGGAACGATATGGCAGCAAAGTGCATCAAATCATTACTGGTAGCGGTTTTCAGCCTTGGATTGGCATTATTTTCACCTGTTTCATTTGGTCAGCAACCTTCCCAGGAAAAAGGGGCTCTGCAACAAGAAGGAAAAGAGCCAAAGCTGGATCCGGCCCATATCATTATGGACCATATAAAAGATGCACACGAATTTCATTTTTTCACTGCCGGAGAATTTCATGCAACAGTTCCCTTACCGGTTATCTTATACTCACCAACGAAAGGTTTAAGCGTATTTTCTTCAGGTCGATTTGGCCATGAAGGAACCGAAGAATACAACGGGTATAAGATACATGATGGGGAGATCACGGCTACAGATGGCTCTAAAGTTTATGATTTTTCGCTGACAAAAAATGTTGTTCAGATGATGATCGCCTTAACGATCCTTGTTTTGCTTATGACCGGAATAGCTAACAAGTATAACAAAGGCCTCGGTGTGACAACTGCTCCAAAAGGCTGGCAAAATGCCCTTGAGCCGGTGATCACGTTTGTAAGAGATGATGTTGCAAAGCCAAACCTTGGAAAAAAATGGCAAAAATACCTGCCTTACCTTTTAACGGTTTTCTTTTTCATACTTATCAATAATATTTTCGGACTTATACCCGGCTCTGCGAATGTTACCGGAAATACTGCTTTCACTGCAGTTCTTGGAATTATTTCACTGGTGGTTATTTTGTTTAGCACCAATTCACATTTCTGGGGACATATTTTCTGGCCTCCGGGAGTTCCATTCCTTGTAAAAGTGATCCTGATTCCTGTTGAAGTTGCGGGTGTATTGATAATCAAGCCCGCAGCATTGATCATACGTCTTTTTGCAAACATGGTGGCAGGTCATATCATTATATTAAGCTTCATTTCATTGATCTTTATTTTTGGTGCAATGAACAAAGGCGCTGGTTGGGGGTTCTCACCCGTGTCAATTTTGTTCACGGTATTCATTTATTTTATTGAGATATTAGTGGCATTCATCCAGGCGTTTATTTTTACAAACCTCACTGCAGTGTTCATCGGACAGGCATTTGAAGGTGGCCATGATGATGTGGATGGTCACAAGCATGAGGTAATTTCAACCATTTAATTTTTTTATTCATTTATAAAACGAGTATCATGGATCTATTGAACATTATGTTGCAGACACAGACACATGCTGAGATTGGTTTCTCACACATGGGTGGAGCGATCGGTGCAGGTCTTGCTGCAATTGGTGCAGGCATTGGTATTGGCCAGATAGGTAAAGGAGCTGTTGAAGCTATTGCCCGTCAACCGGAAGCCTCCAATGACATTCGTGCAAACATGATCCTGACTGCTGCATTCGTTGAGGGTGTTGCCCTCTTCGCAGTTATTGCAGGTTTGTTGGCTGTATTAAAAGCCTAAGCACAAAATTATTACTGCATCCGAAGTACAGGGCGGAGGATGCAGTAATATTTAAATCAGGAAATGACTAGTTGTTTAATTCAACATTCATAATTCAACATTCATAATTATTATCATGGATCTTTTATTACCACATTTAGGATTGATTGTCTGGACGATCATTGCATTCCTTTTAGTCTTATTCATTTTGAAGAAATATGCCTGGGGTCCGATCCTTAAGGGTTTAAATGAAAGGGAAGCAAATATTGCAGGCTCCATCGCTACAGCGGATAAAGTAAGAGCTGAGATGGCCGAGCTTAAAAGTGAGAACGAAGCGTTACTTATTGCAGCACGTGAAGAAAGAGCGCTGATGCTTAAAGAGGCAAAAGAAATCAAAGACAAGATGATCAATGATGCAAAAGATGAGGCAAAGGTGCATGCAAAAAAGATCATTACAGAGGCACAGGCTTCCATACAAAATCAAAAAATGGCTGCTTTAACTGATATTAAAAATGAAGTTGGAAAGATGGTGATTACTATCAGTGAAACGATATTAAGAAAGGAATTGTCAAACAAATCTGACCAGGAAAAATATATTAAGGAGTTGGCGGATGATATTAAATTGAATTAAAAAACAAGTTATTAGCCATTAGCTATTAGCCCTTAGGAAAACATGCCTTGGCTATCAGCTTACAGCTAACAGCTAAAAGCTGTATTGCATGAACAATCCAAGATTAGCAGGCCGCTACGCAAAGAGTTTACTTGACCTGGCTATAGAACAGGGACAACTGGATGTTGTGTACGCGGATATAAGATTGCTGAGGGCAATTATCAAGGGGAACCCTGATTTTGTTTCTGTGTTGAAAAGTCCTATAATAAACGTTGACAAGAAAGAGCAGATCATAAACTCTATCATCAATGGAAGAGTTAGCAAAGTGACTTCACTATTCATTCAATTGCTGGTGCGCAAAGCAAGAGAAAAATATCTCCCTGAAATTATAACGGGATTCCTGGAGCAATACAATCATTTAAAGGGGATACATCATGTTAAAATCACCACTGCTATTCCTTTAACAGAAGCTGCTGAAGAAGTTATCTTGAACAAGGTGAGGATGATCTCTGAAATCCAGAACATAGAACTTGAAACCTCTATTGACGAATCACTTATTGGTGGCTTTAAGCTGGAGGTCGGTGGAACATTGGTAGATGCAACAGTTTTAAGAGATCTGAATGATGTTAAGAAGCAATTTAAGAGCAACGAATACATTCAACAGTTACGTTGATCTCAAAACGTTTAAATTTATATAGCCTTGCATTGCGAGGCTTTTTTATTTCGATTCATTGCCCAGTTCAACCGAATTAGCTTTCCAGAAATTTTTCATTGTACAACTGCCGGACAGCTATTTTGGAAAAACTTTAGTAAAAAAAAGCTGTCTCTTTTGAAGACAGCTTTTTCCAGTTTTATAGATCAGGTTACAAGACCACCACTTTACCTTGTGCAAGGCGATGTCCGTTGGAATCATCCACTGCAACCATATAAACGCCTGCGCTTAACAAGTTGCTGAGATCAATTTCCATCTTCTCATATGTAGTTGTGATCACAAATTCTTTAGAATAGATCCTTGATCCTTTTGCATCATACAATGTAACTGTTCTTCTCTGTGAAGAAGGGTTTGGAGTGTACAAGCTAACATAAAAATGTCCAAGATTTGGATTCGGATAGATGAATGCATGATTGATTGAAGAATCCTTTATCACAATTGAATTCGATGTTCCGTTACAACCATTCACGTCTGCTACTGAAGCTGTATATGTTCCAAGTCCGCTAAAATCAACTACCAGTGTATTTGTAACTGCGCCTGGTACTAATACCGCGTCTTTATACCAGCTGAATACTGTTGCCGGTGGCGTTGCTGTAGCAGTAAGCGTAGTGGTGAGGCCTGCATAAAGGCTGGTAACCGGGGAAGCAGATATGGAAACCGTTGGCAGAGGCAATACCGTTACAGTTGCGCTTGCAGTGTTCGAACAACCATTACCGTCAGTACCAGTTACTGTATACGTATCAGTAGCCGTTGCAATAAATGGCGTTGCATCTGTGATACCGTTGGTCCATGTATATGTACTTGCACCTGTTCCGCTAAGTGTTACACTAGTACCGGAACATACCGGGCCGGCAGGTTGAACTGTTGAACCAACCGTTGGTAAACCGTTTACAGTCAAAGTACCTGCAGCTGAAGTTACATTGCCACAAGGTGCAGCAGTTGTAAGGATAACCTGGTACATATTATTATTCATGGCAGTGGTTACGGCAGTCAATGAAAGAGTTGCTGCTGTTTCACCAGGCATATCTGTGTACGTAACTCCGCCGTCGGTACTGATCTGCCATTGGTAACTTAGTGTTGTTCCTGTAGCTGTTACGCCGAAGGTCGCATTGTCTCCTATACACTTTGGAGTGCTGACAGGTTGTGCAGTGATATTCGCACCGCTATTAACCGTAAGCGTTACCACCGATGAATTTAATCCTGTTGGTGTGCAACTGAATACGATCAATTGGTACTGATTGTTATTCATCGCCGCCGTTACACCAGTAAGTAAAAGCGTAGTGGTAGTTTGCCCTGCAATATCTGTAAAAGTTACACCTCCGTCGGTGCTTACCTGCCATTGAAATGATACACCTGATGCCGTAGCGGTAAAAGAAGCATTGCTTCCTTCGCAAGCAGTTGTGCTTACCGGCTGCGATGTGATATTTGCCGAATTAACAACAGAAAGTATTGCACCGGTTGAAGTAATAGTAGATGGGCAGGCGGCACCTGTGATAATAACCCTGTACCTGTAATCATTCATTCCGGCAGTAACAGCGGTTAGTGAAAGTGTTACTGCTGTTTCCCCTGGCATATCAGTATAAATTGTTCCTCCATCTGTACTTACCTGCCATTGATAAGTAAGAGTTGTTCCTGCAGCGGTTACAGTAAAAACTGCATTACCACCAGTACAAGCATTGGTGTTCGCCGGTTGAGTTGTAATGGAAGCTGGAGAATTTACAGTTAAGGTGACAGCAACAGAATTAAGTACAGTCGGGTTACAACTAGTAATTGCAACAAGGTATTGGTTACCATTCATTCCCGCTGTAACAGCTGTAAGGGTTAATGTACTTGCTGTTTCGCCCGCGAGGTTGCTGAAGGTAACCCCACCATCTGTACTTACCTGCCATTGGTAGGTATTTGCAGATCCTGCAGCAACAACATTAAATACTGCATTTTGCCCTGCACATACGGTAACGCTTACCGGTTGTGTTGTAATTGATGCTGGTGTACTTACGGTAAGCGTAGCTGCAGCAGATGTTACAGAAGAAGGACATGTATTACTAACAATCACATGATACATGTATCCGTTCATACCTGCAGTAACTGCAGTTACAGTTAGAGTAGCCGTTGTTTGTCCTGCAAGATTCGTGTAGATGGTTCCGCCATCAGTACTTACCTGCCATTGATAGGAAGGTGCATTACCGGTAGCCGTAACTGTAAAGGTTGCATTGTTTCCTGCGCAAACATTTACACTCGCAGGCTGTGCCGTTATTGCAATATTTGTACATGCGGCAGTTTGAGTGATCAACGTAACTGTATCACTATAGTCAAGCCTGGTTCCTGAGTTATTGAATAAGCTTGAACGCATGTGCACTACTGCCTCACGCCTTACAAGGATATCATCCACATACCAGCCAACACCAGCTGTACCTGCATCGCTGCTAAAGAACCAGCGGAACTTTACATTTTGATTTAGATATGCATCCAGGTTAACTGAGGATTTTATGAATCCCGGGGTGCTTCCGGAGAATGCATCCCTTCCGGCTAATGGAGTTCCTGTGGCCGGATCAATGGTTGCGTTGTACCTGTTCAGTACGATCTTATTCTTAAGATCGATCCAGTTTGCTCCGTTATCTGTACTGATCTCTATAACTCCACCATCATAGCCGGTTTCCGTATTATAATTATGCCAGAAGGATAATTGTGTAGGATTTGCACCGAGCGCTAAAGCATTTGTAGTAGTAAGGACCTGGTTAGATATAACGTCACTATCCGGAGTAAATAAAGAGTTTGGTGCTGTATGGCTTAAAGCCGCTGTACCATTCCAAACCGATGTTGTTGTTGAGGTTGCAGTTAGTGTTGCAGGAACAGTGGTTGTTGCAACTGCTTCTGAAAACAGGTCGCTTGGCGCATAATATGTACCGTTATTAACCTGTACAGTGAAAGTATAGGTAAGTGTTTGGCCGTTAGTAAGGTTAACAGGAAAGCTAACAACCCTTGAAGGAGCATCGTATGTTCCACCCGAAACGTAAGTAACGTTTGATGGCAATGTATCCCTCAGCATATAATTTGAGATCGGGCTACAAGTTGAAACAGTATTTGTATAAATGATATTCTGACCTTCAGGTATTTGAGTAACATTCTGGGTCAGCTTAACAGTAAGGCTGGGAGAAACATCAGGAGTTTGATCAGTTACATCGTCTGCCGATCCCTGGGATGCCAATGGCCCCATTCCCCTTCTTCTGAATGCTTCCCTGATCGAACAACTATAAAGTCCGCCATATAATAATTGATCAGCTTGCAGGATAGCATTCCTGCCATCAATGAATCCCGGGCCACATGGCTGAAGCTTCATTCCTTCTGTTACAAGCTTTAATGCGATCGCATTTCCACCTATACCGGCAGCATTGAATAAATTTGGATTAATAGAACCTACTTGGTTAATAATATTCCATGTCATATCCCATAAAGTAGCACACCAGATCTCGCCGCGGTTATGTGATTCAGGATCAATACTCGCTGCATACACTTTATTGTTAACCGTAAAATCGGTACAATATTTTTGGGAGCGGATACCGTTTCCTGTTATAGGCTGGTTGAACGCATATGTTCCCATCGCCCTTGGCTTACTGAATCCATCAGTAAGTGCAGATGTTGACCAATCCTGCGTAACCATCAATCCATAATAATCGCTCCAGCCTTCTCCCATTTGTTCCTCATTGGCAACGCATGCAGACTGGTTCGGACCACCGGTCAACCGGTTACTGATTCCATGAGAGTATTCGTGGGCAATGATCCCATTATCAACATCACCATCGAGATTGGTTCCTGAAAGAGTAACATTTAAGTTACTGTTAATGGCAGTTTCCATAATCCCACCATCATCTATTGATATCATTACAGCAGGAATGGTGATTGTATTATCTGTACCACCCATGACGATCGGAGCACCGGCAACATTATTGATCATGATCACAGCAATCGCACCCGCAGTTTGTGCATTTTTTACCTTCACCGTAAAGTTGCAATTCCCACGGTTGATCAATGCAATTTTTCCAGTCAGGGTATTTGAATTAGGAACACATCCTTCGTGCGTGCCACCGGCATTATCATTATAATATATTACCTGGCCTGTCACTGGACCAACATTCACCAGTTTATTTGCAGTACTGAAATTACTTTCAACAGCTGTATAAACACCGGCAATTGAAGCAGGAGTGTTTACCCTGTACAGAGTGGAAGCATTCCAGAGATACATTTGCATCCTTGGCCTTCCGCCATCAACCGGGGTTGAGAAATTTGCATTATTCAATCCACCACCATCTTGTGCATCTGCCATCACATAATCATTTCCGGCACCGCCTCTTCCCTGGTTATTCGCCTGGAAGTTTCCACTAACCTCATCAAAACCGTATTGGTAAATAAGGTCATGCATGATATTATTCCAATAAAAAAGGTTCGTTGTGTTGAACTGCTGATTTGGGATCGGGGTTCTCTGGGTAGGGGAAGCATTAAAATCCGGGATAAAATTAAAACTCAGTGGGTCAGGTACGGTAGTTGAAGTTGCAGGCAAGCCAGTAGAATTATTAGCATTAGCCTGGTCTTCTGTGGCCCATACATTATTTCCCCTTGTTATTGTATAATCCGTTGTTCCATTGTTATGCCATTTTAATGAAGTAGCATTTCCCGGAGCTAAATTCCATGGATCAGTTTTCAAAGCGGGCGTTCCACCAGGATGTTTTGGGCTTTCAGCCGGAAAGGGGATAACCCTGTAGCTGGCAGAATTTACAATGGTCGGTCCTGTTGGAGATTGCTGGGCAACAGGCGATTCAGTGATATTAAAGATTGAATTACGCTTCATTTCCTCTTTTTGATTTGCTGAATTTTTATAGTTCAGGTAACCCAGGTCTTGTTTTTGATTTGCATCCCAATTACAGGATACGGTCAAATTCGTTTCATCCAGCAGGCTGCTGTTTAGGGCATCCATCCTCAAAAGCCAGTAATCAGATGTATTCTTTGGAACCAGGTAAACCTGCCATGCAAGTTTTACCTGCTTGTGATCTTTTGATGGCACCCACATCAGCTCAGCGGTAATATTTTCTATTACCACTGATGGCTTACCAAAATCAAGCTTATTTGGGGATGCAACATTAAGTGCAAAAATGTTTTCGAAGGTTACCACATTTTTTGCAGCCATAGCAGCCTTTACTGCAGTGATGGCACTGATTGCAGGAGTAGCATCCTGTACATTCACCTTTTGCTCGATCCCTTTAAACCTTTTTCCGGCGTTGGAAACCAATGCACCGTTCCTGAATCCTAATACCAGCAATTGATTATATACCGGTATTCCTTTATAGGCCTGCTGCAGGTACACCATGGTAATGTCGGAGCCTGTGGTGGTAAAGGTATTGCTGACAATACTGTTCTTTACATCTTTTGCAGTAATTCCAATTGCAGCGCTGTTCTTACTGACAAGCTGCAGCGCTCTACTATTGTCATCGTTTTGGGCGTTGCCAAGAAATGCACTAAAAAGTAAAGTAAATAATAAGTAAATTTTTTTCATAATGACCTTCATTGATTGTTTTAAAAAATAATAGCATTCAGGTTATGATGCTATGCGGTATTAAATTTTTGATTTATGATAAGATTATTCTGTTGCCGGATAAGCATTTTATTGTTAACTAATAGAATTCATGATCGGGGGGAAGCCTACAACTTTATTGCTTTTGAGATCCGGTGCTTTGGTAAATAAAAACAGAAAATTGAGGCCGGAAATTACATTATTTTTTTAGAATAAATACCCTCATTTAAAAATATATCAGAATTATTATTAAATAAGATATTAACTCGCAAACATTCATTGCCTTTTTCTGCAGCTTTTCATTTAAAACTGCCGTATTTTTTTGCCATTCCGGCAACCAAACCATACCTTTGCAGCCAATTTAAAAACAAGGTCTTAAAAGCTTATTGGAACTTGATCAGCAGCCTGTTTTACTTGTTTGAACTGACGATAATCCAACATTAACTTTCAAATTATGGTAGAAATAAAACCAGATGAGATATCGGCGATACTCCGCCAGCAGTTAAGCAATTTTAATGCAGGCGCGAGCCTTGAAGAGGTCGGAACCGTTTTACAGATTGGAGATGGTATTGCCCGTGTTTATGGCCTGAACAATGTCAGGTCGGGCGAACTGGTAGAGTTTGAAAACGAGGTAAAAGCGATCGCTCTCAACCTGGAAGAAGATAATGTGGGTGTGGTTTTGATGGGAGATTATAGTGGGATAAAAGAAGGTGATAAAGTTAAACGCACTGGCCAGATCGCTTCCATAAAAGTAGGAGATGGCTTAAGTGGCAGGGTAATTAATACACTTGGTATTCCAATTGATGGAAAAGGCCCGATCAAAGGTGAATTATATGAGATGCCCCTTGAAAGAAAGGCTCCGGGCGTAATTTTCAGAGAACCTGTAAAGGAGCCACTTCAAACGGGTATCAAAGCCATTGATGCGATGATCCCTATTGGGCGAGGCCAACGCGAACTGATCATTGGTGACAGGCAGACAGGTAAAACAGCTATTGCAGTTGACACTATTATCAATCAAAAAGAATTCTATGCTGCCGGCAAACCGGTATATTGTATATATGTAGCTATTGGCCAAAAAGCATCTACCATAGCAGGAATAATGAAAACTTTGGAGGAGTATGGCGCCATGGCATATACTACTATCGTTGCAGCCTCAGCTTCAGATCCAGCTCCATTACAATTCTATGCTCCATTTGCCGGAGCGGCTATCGGGGAATTTTTCAGGGATACGGGCAGGCCAGCTTTGATCATTTATGATGATTTGTCAAAGCAGGCAGTTGCATACCGCGAGGTTTCATTGTTATTGCGCCGCCCTCCGGGCCGTGAAGCATATCCGGGCGATGTATTCTATTTGCATAGCCGTTTACTGGAAAGAGCCGCTAAGGTTGTTTCAAAAGATGAGATAGCGCAGCAAATGAACGACCTTCCGGCATCTATCAAACACCTTGTAAAAGGCGGTGGATCTCTGACCGCATTGCCAATTATTGAAACACAGGCCGGGGACGTTTCTGCATATATTCCTACAAATGTGATCTCGATCACTGATGGACAGATATTCCTGGAAGGAAACCTGTTCAATGCAGGTATTCGTCCAGCCATTAACGTTGGTATTTCGGTTAGCCGTGTGGGTGGTAATGCTCAGATCAAATCAATGAAGAAGGTTGCAGGTACATTAAAATTAGACCAGGCATTGTACCGGGAACTCGAAGCATTCTCGAAATTTGGTGGTGACCTAGATGCGGCGACCAAAAACGTTATCGATAAGGGAGCCCGCAATGTGGAGATACTAAAGCAGGCGCAATACACTCCTTTTGCTGTAGAGAAACAAGTTGCTATGATCTATCTTGGAACGCAAGGGTTGTTGAAAAATGTTGCGGTGCAGAAAGTGAAAGCATTTGAAGAACATTTTCTATTGGAAATGGAGAACAAATATCCTGAGATATTGGCTGATTTTAAAAAAGGGAATTTACCGGAAGAAGGTTTGAAGAAAATGACTGAACTTGCTGCTGGCCTGGCTTCCGTTTACAAATAATATTTATATGATAGAAAAAAAAGCTGCTATTTTTAGCAGCTTTTTTTGTGAGGTAAACATCCGTTCTATTATAAATTGTCCATTCCTGTATCTTTTTTTTCCTCTTCATTCAATCGCAAAGCCCATCTGCCATTCCCAATGATCAGGAAATAGATAAGCAGTATCAAAACTAAGATCGAAGTAAATAACTCAGCGTAGGGCCTCATGATTTCACCTCCGATATTAATAAAGAAAACAGCGCCCAATAAAATAGGCAATTGAATAAGACAGGCGAACCTGGTAAAAAAACCTGCAGCGATCATTAGCCCTCCAAGAATGTGCGCAAACACTACATAATGACCTAATAGAATGAAGGCGAAAGCTCCAAAAGGCATTTTATGATTCATTTTTCCGATGAGTGAACCCATGTTCTGTAAAAAATCAAATCCTTTGTAACATAGAAAAAGGCCGAATGCGACCCTTATAATGTCGAGCCATTTGGGATGATGACTATCGCCCCAATGCTCAAGTTTATGGAGAAGTTTCATAACCGGGATTTTAAATAAAAGAGCTGTTACTAAGTTACAGTATTTTCAAGTGATAAATATTTTTTCTATAATATTTCCAGATTTGATAAACCTTTACCCTTTTGCTATTTTGGCAGTAAAGTTCTTCGGGAATGCTTTTTGTACCAGTACCGAAAATTTTAGTAAATGACCTTTGGAATTATTGCAATATCTGTGATCTTCATGATCATTGGTATGTTGGTTCAATATCGGCTTAAAAGCAAATTTTCACAGTATAGTAAAGTGCCTACCAGCAGCGGCCTGAGTGGTGCCCAGGTAGCTCAAAGAATGTTGCAGGACAATGGCATTTTTGATGTACAGGTCACATCTGTCCAAGGTAGCCTTACTGATCATTATAACCCTGCAACTAAAACTGTAAATCTTAGCAGAGAAGTTTATGAAGGAAGAAATGTAGCATCCGCGGCAGTAGCTGCGCA
>JBDSDG010000092.1:0-15671 GCA_039920685.1 Ferruginibacter sp. | reverse complement strand
GCTTTTTTTCAGGCAGGCTTTGGGAGATATCTACAATAAATTTATGTCAACGGGAAGTTGTTCTTCGGTACAAGTGGTTCGAAGAATGGCTGTTGGGCAACAAATAAATTAAAGGTCTTCCGGTGGTATTTGCAGAGGCCGTTTTGTTCGATCGCAGTGCGATGCTCCTGAGTACCATAGCCTTTGTTGGTATTCCAGCAATAATGTGAATACTCTGCATGCAATTGCTGCATGTATTCGTCCCGGTAAGTTTTGGCAAGAACACTTGCCGCAGCAATAGATGCATATATTCCGTCGCCCTTTATAATGCAACGGTGTTTTATTTCCTTGTACTTGTTGAATCGGTTTCCATCTACCAACAGGTAATTTGGCTGTTTAGTTAATTTGTCAATTGCCAGGTGCATTGCTTTCAGGGATGCCTGCAGAATATTGATCAGGTCTATTTCGTCATTGTCAACAGAAGAAACCGCAAACGCAATACTTTCTTTTTCAATAACTGGCCTTAGCAGGTCGCGTTCCTTCTCGTTCAATTGCTTGCTGTCATTTAAAAGAGGATGATGAAAATCTTTCGGTAAAACAACAGCAGCGGCATAAACAGGCCCTGCAAAGCAGCCACGCCCGGCCTCGTCCAAACCCGCCTCTACTTTTGTTTTATATAAAAATGATTGCAGCATTGCTGCAAATATCAGGGAAACAATATTTGCTTCGCTAACTTTGCCGGAATTTTTATTAACATGGTAGCAATTAAAAGATGGGTGACAGCTACATTCATCTTGTGTTTTTTGGTCGTTATTGCGGGAGGGGTTGTAAGGACCACCCAAAGCGGGATGGGCTGCCCGGATTGGCCAAAGTGTTTTGGAAAATGGATCCCCCCAACAAATGTTTCTGAATTGCCACCAGATTTTGAAAGTTACCTGGGCAAACAGGACATTGATCATACTTTCAATGCTTTCCACACATGGATCGAATATTTTAACCGCCTTCTTGGCGTATTGCTTGGCATATTTGCGATCATCCAGTTATTCTTATTGTTCCGTAAAAAAGCCACGTTATATAAAGCATTCAGGATCTCTTGTTTATTTTTATTTACAGTTATCCTAACAGGTTTATTGGGTGCGATCGTAGTTAAACTGAACCTCGCCCATTTAAGTATTTCAATACATTTACTGTTAGCCGTTGTACTGATACAATTACAGCTATTATTATTACATACTATCCATGGTGGTATATCCGCTATACATATCCACGATGAACACATTAAAAAATTATTGTCTGCCTTCCTGGTAGTAGTGATCATCCAAAGTGTATTTGGTACAATGGTAAGGATACACGTTGATGATATCTCCAAACAACTTGCATATGAAAACCGGGAACACTGGCTGGCAAGTAGTCCAACTGAATTTATAATTCATAGAACCTTTTCATGGATCGTGCTTTTGATTGCTCTTTTAATTGCATGGCGTTCCCGGAATATCTTTCTGATCAGAAATAAAGTTTATGTCCTGGCAGGTATTATAATTACCAGCATGGTAACGGGAATTTTATTATTTTATGCTGACATGCCCGCGATTGCGCAACCGATCCATTTATTATTGGCCACCATTGCCATCACCCAGGTTTGCTCTATACTGTTGCAGGTAAAGGAAGTGAGGTGATTCTCAGCGACAATTAATCCACAGTTAATACGTTTTAGTTATACTGAGTTTGTAGTAATTTTAATTAACCGCTTAGTATGAAGCAATTGTCGAAAGTTATTTATTATTCATTTCCTCTACAGCTGTTCCTTCTTCATTTCAGAAAATACCAGATCTTATTACTTTTCTGGTTTGTACTGGTTAGTACGGTCAATAGTGGATTTATGAAGAACTATGGTGCAGATGCATTGTTCTTTGCCCCGGAATACTTAGGATCCGTAAACATATTAGGTGCACTGATAACAGGTGTCGCATTTGGCGTATTTGTTATGAGCTGGAACATTACGACGTTTATCCTGCACAGCAAGCGATTTAAATTTCTCGCTACAACTGCAAATCCTTTTTTGAAATACTGTATCAATAATGCGGTAATGCCGTTGTTATTCATGTTATTTTATTTTATAAAAATGTATAAGTTCGACAGCTATCGCGAACTGATGACTATGAGTGAGATATTAGCGGAGATCGCCGGGATCATTTGTGGCTTTCTATTATTACTTGCCATATCTCTTGCATATTTTTTTGGAGCTGAAAAATCGATCGTAAGGCAGATGTCCACCATCGTCAGTAATCCGGAGCTATTTAAAAAAACGTTCAGGGGTAAACACCAGCAAACAGATGAATTCGGGTTAAAGGTGAGTGTTTTTTTAAGTGGCCGTTTTAAGTTCAGGAAGGCCCGTAATGTAAGTCATTACCGGCAGGATTTTCTTGACAGCATCTTTAAAAGGCATCACCTGGCAGCGATCAGCAGCATACTGCTTGCATTTATTTTTTTAATTGTAGTAGGCTTTTTATTGGAGAATAAATATTTTGATATGCCCGCCGCAGCAAGCATCCTGATCTTCTTTGCTATTATGACCGCTGTGATCGGTGCGCTTTCTTATTTCCTGGAAAGCTGGAGTCTTACTGCTGCCATCGTACTTGTGATAATTGTGAATTTCTTATATCAAAATGAGATCATTGATCTTACTAATAAAGCCTATGGAATAGATTATGTAAATAAGGACAACAGGCCTTCTTATAACAAAAGGTCTCTTCAACAGTTGTGCACAAATGATAAGATCGCTTCTGATAAAGCAAATATGATCTCAATTCTCGAAAAATGGAAACAAAAGCAAAACAATGATAAACCGGTCATGGTGTTTATCAATGTCAGCGGCGGGGGTTTACGCAGTGCTGCTTTTGTGATGAATTCATTGCAAAAACTGGATAGTATCACACAAGGAGAATTAATGAAGCATACCTTCCTGATAAGCGGAGCGAGTGGAGGAATGCTTTCGGCTAGCTTTTACCGTGAGTTATATCGTAAAAAACTGGCTGATCCACTACTTAATATATCGGATGAAAAATATTCAGAGAATATTACGAATGACCTCCTGAATCCTGTATTCACTTCTATGATCGCCCGTGACATTTTTGCTCCTGCACAAAAGTTCAAAGTTGGAGATTTTAAGTTTGTGAAAGATCGTGGCTATGCTTTTGAAAAAAAATTATCAGATAATACGAATGGCCTTCTAAACCGTCAATTAAAAGACCAGGCAGAAGATGAGATCAATGCAAGGATCCCATTGATCATTTTTAATTCAGTGATCAAAAGTGATGGGAGGAAAATGATGATCAGCACCCAGCCATTGAGCTTTATGATGAAGTCATTTTTTTTATTGTCTGATAGTACTGCAAACCCTGATGCAGTTGATTTTGGAGCTTTGTTTCACCAGCAACAACCCATGAATATCCGCATGCTTACTGCATTAAGAATGAATGCTACGTTTCCATATGTATTACCTAATGTATGGCTGCCAAGCACACCAATTATTGATGTAATGGATGCTGGCCTTCGGGATAATTATGGACAGGAAACCACACTTCGTTTCGTGGACGTATTTAAGGAATGGATAAAAGCAAATACATCAGGTGTTGTAATTATCCAGCTTCGGGACCGGTTGAATGATAACTGGCAGCAGCCTTATGAAACCAACTCGGTTACCGATATGATCGTTACGCCTGCTACGATGCTTCAGCATAACTGGTATAAACTGCAGGATTATTTTCAAACTGATCAATTCAATTACCTTAAACAAAAGGATACGGCTATCACCAGGATACCTATCATGTATCTTCCGGAAAAGGCTGATAAAGGAGCGGTACTTAATTTTCATTTAACGGCAAGGGAGAAACGCGATGTCAGACAGTCCTTTAACAGTTCCGTTAACCGGGATGCTATCAAGACCATAACCCAGCTTTTAAAAGATTAAGGTTGTAAAAGCATGATCGCTTTTTGCACAATTTTTATCCTAAAATAAGTACTTGTTTCAGCCGGGTCACCATCAATATGCAAAGGTGCCGGAAATGGATTTTTTATGGTAAGTTCTTTCGCCTGGAAGTATTGTATGCCTGTTTGATGATATTTTTTGCTCACCATCTGTACTTCGCCAGCTGTCACCTGTTTTAGAATCGTATAAACCAGTCTTAGCTTACTCATTTTATTTACGATAATGATATCAAGTAAGCCATCAGAAAGGCTGGCCTTAGGAGCTATCGTAAAATTGTTTCCAAATTGATTGCTGTTAGCAATGCTGATAAAAAAAGCATCAGTGGTGATAGAAATATCATTGATCATGATCTCAAAAGGATATGTGATCGCTTTTAAGAAGTTTAAAATAGTTAACCGCACATACGTCTTCAATCCGCGGGATGGATGCACTGCGAATTGTTGTGCCACCAATGCATCAAAACCGAGTCCGCAAAGCATGCAACTGAATGAATTGTTTATGTAAAATCCATCAATGGAAGAAGCATTTCCTTTAAAAATGATCTTTAAAGCTTTTGCAGGATCTCTTGAAATCCCCGCGGCAAGCGCCAGGCCATTCCCTGATCCCATGGGTATGATTCCGATCGGGATCCCTGTATTCATTAATGCTGCCGCAACTTTATTAATAGTTCCATCTCCACCACAAACGATCACGTCAGTAATTTTGTCTTTCCGGATCTTTTGTTTCAGGAAAGTATAATCGCCACTCAAATGGGTATCCAGCAACTGGAAAGGAATATTCTGAAGACCTGTTGTAACTTTTATCAGATCGATTAAACCTTCTTTATTTTTTGTTCCGGAAATAGGGTTGATGAGATAAAGCAAGTTTCGATCCATGTCAGAAAATCGGTTTACTATTAAAAGTTTAAGGGGTTATTGCTCTTTTCACTACCACCTCAACAATGCACTGCCCCAGGTGAAGCCACTGCCAAAAGCTGCCAGGCATACCAATGCGCCGTCTTTTACTTTTCCCTGCTCCCATGCTTCACATAATGCAATTGGAATAGAAGCGGCTGTGGTATTCCCGTACCTGTCAATATTGTTGTACACCTGCTCATCGCGTAAGCCTAGCCGTTGTTGTACAAATTGAGCAATGCGTAAATTTGCCTGGTGTGGGATGAACAGGTCGATCTCTTTTGCCTCCAGTTTATTTGCAGAAAGCGCTTCCAATACAACTTCAGGAAATTTCACCACTGCTTTTTTAAATACTGCCGGGCCATCCATGTTCGGGAAATTCTGAGCCTTGTCTATCATATCATGGCTCATGAACATATTTCCGATCTCGGAATCTTCAAAATCTGCAACTGGTTCCGGCACCCAATGATTTGCATGTGTGCCGGGATTATACATTGCAAGGATCTCTGCACTCTCACCATCGCTGTGTAAATGAGTGCTTAAAATTCCCTGGTTATCATTTTCTGTTGGTTGCAAAAGAGCAGCACCCGCGCCATCACCAAAAATGACGGATATGTTCCTGCCTCTTGTTGAATAATCTAATCCAAATGAATGCTTTTCACTTCCAACCACCAGAATGTTTTTATACATCCCGCTTTTTATGAATTGGTCCGCAACTGAAAGCGCATAGATAAATCCGCTGCATTGATTTCTTACATCCAATGCCCCGATCTCTTTCATTTTCATTGCACGCTGAAGTAAAACACCGCAACCGGGAAAATAATAATCAGGACTCAGTGTTGCGAAAATAATGAAGTCCACATCCTGTGGTGTGATCCCGGCCCTTTCAATTGCAATCTTAGCGGCCTCAACACCCATGGTAGTGGTAGTCTCACCGGAGCGGTCTGCATATCGCCTTTCTTTTATACCCGAACGTTCCTGTATCCATTCATCAGAAGTATCCATAAATTTCAACAGGTCGTTATTGCTCACTATATTTTTTGGCACATAATAACCTATACCTGCAATCTTGGTTCGTGGCATATTCTTTATTTAGCGAATGAAATAGCAAATTACATGATTTGGATAAGGTATAACCCACTTTAGTTGACTCTTACCATATTCCGCATGCAGAAGGATTGCTCGAAGATCGGTGACAGCCGCGTTCTAAAATGAAATTCAACAGCAGTTCTTAATTGTGAATCGGATTTTATATATTTCGCAGTAAAATATTCGGCAAGTGGCAGGATCGAGAGTTTCTCATTTTCAAACCTTAGTTGGGAGATATAGGTTTGTCCTTTATACTCAATATTCAGGAACTGCCATTGAGATACGTTGCTCATAAACGCAGTTGCTTTTAGTGTATCGCCAGGAATATATAAAAATGGCTTTAGCTGATCCAGGTATCCTATGATATTGATTTCATATTCCTTTTCATTCAGTTCACGGAAGATGACTTTTATCGGCTTTGCTCCACTATTTGTCTCGATCATTGTTGCCCATTTACCAACTAATGACCGATCAATGTCATTTATTGGTTCAGCATCCAGTTTATATGAGGAGCTGAAGGGGCATCCAGAAAGAACGGTTAGCAATATGGAAAAAAAAAGAAAGTAGATTACCCTGCTCGTAAAGATTAATATGTTTTGGATTGATCTCATCAAAAAAAAGAGCCATCAAATGAATGATGGCCCTGCAGCTGGTGTTGGTAAATTATGTTTGATTTACTTTTTGTTTAGGTTAAAGTATGCTGTTAGTTCAGCAACATGCAGGAATAAAATGCTTGTGTAAGATAACAAGTTTTTGTTATGTTTTCCAAAATGTTTTTAAAATTGATGTGCGATGAATCCTGCAATTTCCATTAACCATGCAATTCCCAAATGAACAATTAGTCCACCACGAATACTTTTTGTATTGTAAGAAATTATTCCAAGAAACAAGCCACCGGCAAAGCTGCTGATCGCTTCTCCCATTGGCTTTCCGAGATGAATGCAGCAATAAAAACAGGCAGCCGGAACAATGCAATGTGCACCACTAATATTTATCAACGAGATGATGAGAAAGCCGCGAAAGAATATTTCAATTGTGATAAAATCAAGTGAATAAAAAAACTCATGTAACAAATAATATGCATACTGCGGATGCAGATCCCAACTTCCCACAACACTAGCTCTTGGATACATACGCAGGAAATCAGCTTGCGTGGCAGCAAGTGCTATCAATGGCACCATGCATAATATCATCAAAAAATATGGCTTTGCATTTCTTAATCGCCTGGTGCCATAAAACGGTTCTCTGGGGCTGTCCTTCAATTTCCAGAGAACATAAACCGGAATGATGACCATAAATAATCCGGCAAACCATTTTGAACAACGAAGCCAAAATAACTGCTGATCATCTTTCCATATGTTTCGGATAAATAAATGGCGAAGGTTAAAATTCATCTTGAGCGTAAATATCGCAGGAGCTACAAATAATATTATCCAGAACCATTTTTTATTAAAATGGCCGAATTGGTTTAAAAAAAATGACTGGATAATAAAAGCTATTGAAAAAGGGATCAAAAAAATAAAATAATCCCGGATAAGGCCACCACCCAATTTATCATTCGAATGAAAACTAATTAAATTGTGCTCGTAGTAATTATAATAAATAATGCATACCAGCATGAACACCATCAACAAAAAATATACAGGCTTAAACGTGTTTTGGTAATAATCCCTGATATAGTTGAGGATGGAATTGATAGTAAAGACTTATTGACGGCTTGTATTGAGCGTATTCCACAACAGGTCCTTTAATTGCGGCAGGTTATAACCTGTTACCGCAGATATAAAAATATTTGCAATATTCTTTGGCAGTTCTTTAAGTATTGCTTGCTTAAGTTCATCATCAAGCATATCTGTTTTGCTGATGGCGATGACAAAATCTTTTTGCAGCATTTCAGGATTATATTGTTCGAGCTCATTTCTAAGTATCTCAAATTCGGCAGCATGATCCTTGCTATCAGCCGGTATCACAAAAAGTAAAATTGAATTTCTTTCGATGTGCCGTAAGAACCGGTGCCCGAGGCCCTTTCCTTCCGCTGCACCTTCAATGATACCCGGAAGATCGGCAACACAAAAGCTTTTACCATCTCTATATTCAACCATCCCCAGCTGTGGCACTAGTGTTGTGAATGCATAATCTGCGATCTTAGGCTTTGCTGCGCTTATAGTTGACAGTAAGGTTGATTTTCCGGCAGTTGGAAATCCAACAAGTCCTACATCTGCTAGTACTTTTAATTCCAGTACCTTGAATCCTTCAGAACCCGTCTCTCCCGGCTGAGCATATTCCGGTGCCTGGTTTGTGGAAGTTTTAAAATTACTGTTCCCTAATCCTCCACGGCCTCCCTTTACCAGGATCAATTCCTGACCGTGCTCAAGGATCTCCGCTTCAACCTCCCCCGTCTCCTCATTTTTAGCGATCGTACCGAGGGGCACTTCAATAATGATATCTTTTCCAAATCTCCCGGTAGAATTATTTCCACTTCCATTTTGCCCATCTTCCGCAAGGATGTGTTTATAGTAGCGAAGATGTAACAAGGTCCATAATTGAACATTCCCTTTTAATATTATGTGAGCGCCCCTGCCGCCATCGCCGCCGTCTGGGCCACCCATTGCTGTTAATTTATTGCGCATAAAATGCTTGCTTCCGGCTCCGCCGTGACCACTACGGCAAAAGATCTTTATCTGGTCAACAAAATTTGACTTTTCCATTGCTGCAAATGTCCGTAAATTTTCACCATTAAATATTATAAACGCACTGTATGAAAATATCACTGGTTATGTTACTTTTTGTTTTATTTGTTTCGTGTGCAGCTAAAAGATCTGTCGATGCTGTTTCTACAGATCAAAAAGAGCCAGGCATAAATATGCCTGCGTGTGTAAAGGAATTGATCACAAAATTTAAGAACGAGGAAAAGCAAAATCCTGCACGTCGGGTTTATAGTTATGATTATAATGGAACTGTTGTGTATTATGTACCGGCGATCTGCTGTGATTTTTTCAGCGATCTTTATGATAGTAGCTGTAAATTGACCGCACATCCCGATGGAGGAATTACCGGCCGTGGTGATGGAACTGCTGTAGATTTTATAAATGTGAGAACAAATGAAAAGCTGATCTGGAAAGATGAACGCTGATCAATCCTTCTTTGTCTGATTCCACGTTTTATATTGATGCGAAATACCCGGGATATTTTCAGGCAGTTGCCTTAGCGGTTCACATTCCTTCCAGTTGTTAAACATGGCAACCGGTAACTGCTGGTATAACTTTGTTCCTTCGGTTTTCCAATGAAGCATTTCGTCTGTAACTTGTTTTATGATCTTGGATGGATTTCCAACAACCATACTTCTTCCCGGAATTACCTGGTCGGCCTTTATAAATGTTAATGCACCTACAATACATTCATCCCCAAGCTGAACATTATCCATAATTACCGCATTCATTCCTATCAAACAGTTCTTACCGATCGTGGCTCCATGTATGATAGCCCCATGGCCGATATGTGCAGCTTCTTTTAATAATACAGTGATGCCCGGGAACATATGGATGGTACAATTTTCCTGAACGTTGCATCCATCTTCTATAATGATCTGGCCCCAATCGCCACGCAATGCCGCTCCCGGACCAACATATACGTTCTTGCCGATAATGACATTTCCTGTAACGGCAGCGTGTGGATGAATGAAGCTGCTTTCGTGAATTACGGGGATGTGTTGGTTGAAGGAATAGATCATTGTTGGGATTAAGTAAAATAAAGTAAATAAGTATATTAGGTTAACAGGTTTTCGCTTCATCTCTTTTTTTTCGGAGATTGATAAGGTAACCATTAATTAATCTTTCTATTTCTTTGCCGGCATGTTTTAGGCTTATTAATAATTGCTCTGATATTTACCCTGCGTCAAATGCATCTATTAAATAATCAATTGTTTCAGGTAAATAATCTCTTGCTTGTATACAGTAATGGATTTGATCGGATACGTAAACCGACCATTACCTTCACTGATCATGGCATTGATTGAACGGACACTTGATCATTTGATCAGTTAGCCTGAATTTTTCATCAGTAGGAAACTGTTTTGTTAACACTTGAATTTCATTTTTAAAAATCCTTACCTTTTTCCATAACGCCATTTCCTCAAAACCAAAAACTTCACTGTTCATTTCTTTATTTATTTAATATCAATAAGTTTCTTATTCGTCCTGAAACAAGTTCCTTTAAATAAAGCAACAGTATGATCATGCTGATTGGAAACAGTAATATGATAAAGTCCTGTTGACCTGCCGTTGTGTAATTCTTTTGCCTCGGCTGTAAGAATATCACCAACGTGAACCGGCTTTGTAAAATTAATTGAAGTGTCCAGTGCAACGGAAAGAACATTCCTGTTATTGCAGGCAAATGCAAAGGCACTGTCTGATAATGCAAAAGCTATCCCACCATGAACAATATTGAATCCATTGATCATTTCTTTTCTTATCGTCATTCTTATTTTACTGTAGCCTGCATTTACATCCAGAACCTCAATGCCCAACCATTGACTGAAGAGATCGTTTTCCATCATGTGCGAGACTACGGCTTGGGGAGTTGGGGTCATGGGAAAGGTTGAAAGGATGAAAGGTTGTAAAGTTGTAAGGTTGTATGGTTGAAAGTTAATTGAGTTTATAAAGAAGATGAACCTTCCGTTTACTCCCCCTTAAAAACAGCAACCCGTTTTTCCAAAAAAGCAGCAACGCCTTCATTGTAATCATATGTTTTCGCAGCCTGTTGTTGCAATTGGTCCTCTGTAAATAATTGCGATTCAAGAGAATTACTGAAAGAAGCATTCAATGCGTGTTTTGTAAATGCAAGTCCCTTTGTGGGCATGGAAGCAAGCGTCTTTGTTATTTTAATAGATTCCTGCGCAAAAGTTTCATCCGGGAATACTTTGTAAACCATACCAAGCCTTTCAGCTTCGGCGGACAAGACTTTTTCTCCTAGCATCATCAAGGCACTTGCTTTTTGCCAACCGATCAGCCTGGGTAGAAAAAATGTACCACCACTATCAGGTATCAAACCAATTTTACTAAATGCTTGAATAAATGCAGCTGTGTGTGAGGCAACAACAATATCACAACACAAAGCAATATTTGCCCCGGCTCCTGCAGCAACACCATTGACGGCCGCCACAACGGGTTTGGGCATATTGCGGATCCTTGTAATGATCGGGTTATAATGCCCGGAAAGTATTTTATCAATACCAACCGGATCGTCCCCTACAAGTTCACTTAGATCTTGCCCAGCCGAAAATGCTTTGCCAGCCCCAGTGATATGCACGCAGCGAACTTCCTGAAGTGAGGCGCATTCATCCAGGCGCGCCTGCAGATTGAAAGACATTTCCCGGTTGAAAGAATTATATTTTTCAGGCCTGTTTAAAACGATATGCCCTACACCGTTTTTAATTTCAAATAAGATCGAACTCATAATTTGGATTGATTTCTATATGAAACTTTTATACATCAAAGCTCTTCACTTCTTTATGAGTTAATAAATAAAAATTTACGAGATCATAGTTTCTATCGGGGGAACTTATCCGGTAAAGGTAAACCGCATCATTGTCATCCTTTACAAATTTCATACAGCGGTAAGTGAGATCATGTGAGCTAAAAAAAGCTTCCAGCTCATCCCTGAAGTTTTTGCCAAGTTCTACCGTACGAATTTTATAATCTTTTACTTTATGGAACCGGTTTATAAAACGCTGAACGGGTTCTAAAACAAATAAAGCAATTACAACAATAACAGATACTACTATCGCCAACGGGTAATTGTGATAACCAATGGCCATACCAAGTGCAGCTGTTGTCCATATTAATGCAGCAGTTGTCAGTCCGTTCACAGTAATCCCTTCTTTAAAGATCACACCGGCACCAATGAAACCAATGCCTGTGACGATATTGCTGGCAATTCGATCACTCCCTCCTGCTGCTTCTTTAGAGAGTATCGTATATAAACAAGAACCAACGCAAATCAAGATCATTGTCCTGAACCCGGCCGGCTTACTCCTGAACTCTCTTTCAAGTCCAAGCACTGCGCCAATTATAAAAGCTACAGAGATCTGTGCAGCCTCTTCAAAATAGATCGACAAATCCATGATTGAGAATTGAATTCCAATAAAGTTAAGAATATTAATGGCACTTGAAGTAATCAAAAGGTTCCTTGCAATCATTGCATTGATACAATGCTTTACAAGCCGTAGAACCAAACTGGCTAAGCAATTTTGTATTGGTCGATTTACATTGCGGGCATTCAATGTTATCAGTAGAAATATTACCTGAAAATCTTGGAGCCGCGATTCCGTATTCTATCAATTTTTTTTTGCCATCAGCAGACATCCAATCGGTTGTCCATGCGGGAGAAAGTACCGATGTGATCTTTGTTTTTTTATAACCATGCTCTGCAAGCCTCGATCTTATATCCATACTGATCATGTCCATTGCGGGGCAACCTGAATAAGTAGGCGTGATTATAACTTCCACCTCATCTCCATTATATTTTACATCTCTTACAATACCAAGATCCAGGATCGTAAGCACAGGTACCTCGGGATCACAGACCTCGTTGAGAATAGAGAATATTTTATTTTCAGTTATATCCGGCATAAGTATTATAAATAATTTACCATTCAGCACCCGGATAAGTTCGTTGTAATGATTGCATTTCTGAAAGGATATAACCAAGATGCTCTGTATGAATTCCATTCTTGCCGCCTGTATGCATATATCCATTTACAGGAATAGAAAGTGTTGCCTCTGTTAATACATCTCCAATAGCCTGCATCCATTTTTCCTGTAGGGAAGCGAGTTCGGGAGCAATTCCAGCCCTTGTACATTCAACCTCATAATCCGAAGGAATAAAAAGCTCGCCGGTATATTCCCACAATGTATTCAACGCTTTCTTTAACCTTGAATTACTTTCCGCGGTTCCATCACCAAGTCTAATCACCCATTCACTGCTCCACTTAACATGGTAAGTGATCTCTTTCAAAGATTTTTCTGCAATGGCTGCTAATTGTTTATCTGTGCTTTTCTGCAATTCATCGTATAACAGTGATTGGTATACGCTTAAAAAGAACTGCCGTAAAACTGACTGAGCCCAATCGCCATTAGTCAATTCAGTGATCAGCAAATTCTTAAATTCCCTTTCGGTCCGCAGGTAAGCAAGGGAATCTTCTGTTACATGTTTAATGTCGTCTTGTGCATTTAACAGCGACGCAGCATGCTGATAAAAGTTTCTTGATTGTCCTAAAAGATCAAGTGAAATATTTGTAATTGCTATATCCTGTTCAAGTATTGGCCCGTGAGCGCACCATTCGCTGTTACGCTGTGCAAGTATGAGTGTGGTATCCGCAAGGTGGAGAATATAGGATATCCAGGATTGCTTTTCGCAAATGCTATCAGTATTTGAATTGTTCTGCATCTATGGCTCTTTCATTTTATTACATATGCTTTATCTCATCCGGCAGATCATAAAACCCGGGATGGCGGTATATCTTATCTGCAGCGGGCTCATAAAAGCTTTCTGCATCATCGGGGTTGGATGCATGAATATATTTGCTTTCAACAACCCACAAGCTTACACCTTCCTGGCGACGAGTATAAACATCACGGGCATTTTCAATAGCCATTGCTGCATCCGTTGCATGAAGACTGCCGGCATGTTTATGGTCGAGCCCTTGCTTGCTCCGGATAAATATTTCCCAAAGCGGCCATGCCTTTTCGTTAGACTTTTGGACTGTATCATTTCCTCCTGCTTTTTCTTCAGGAATGTCTCCGTAGTAGTATTTTCTAATTTGGGTATTCATTTATTTGAATTTGCTAAGCTTATAATTGATAAGGTTGAAAGAGTTAACTGGTCAGCTGTTCCAACTGAATTCACGCAGCTTTTTGTTTATTTCTACTTGCTTTTTTCTCTGCATACGCCATGGCCGCTTCTCTTACCCACTCCCCTTCATCATGTGCTTTACGCCTGGCATCCAATCTTTGCTTATTGCAGGGGCCGTTTCCTTTTACCACGTTCCAGAACTCCTCCCAGTTGATTTCTCCAAAATCATAATGCTTCCTTGATTCATTCCATATTATAACAGGATCCGGAAGTGTCATACCCAATAACTTTATTTGCTCAGCGATCATGTCAACAAACTGCTGGCGCAATTCATCATTTGTCTTTCTTTTTATTTTCCATTTCATGCTTTGATCACTGTTGGTACTTTCAGAATCTTTCGGACCAAACATCATGAGGCTTGGCCACCACCACCGGGTGATGGCATCCTGGCACATTGCTTTTTGTTCAGCTGTACCACGGCTTAATACCAGCAAAGTTTCAAAGCCCTGTCTCTGGTGAAAACTTTCTTCCTTGCATATCCTCACATTTGCCCTTGAATAAGGCCCATAAGAAGTACGGCATAACATTACCTGGTTTAGGATCGCAGCGCCATCAACAAGCCAGCCAACAGCACCCATGTCTGCCCATGTAAGTGTTGGGTAATTAAATATGGAGGAATATTTTGCCTTACCACTTAAAAGATCATCGATCATTTGTTCCCTTCCTGTACCCAATGTTTCGGCCGCGGAATATAAATAGAGTCCGTGCCCAGCCTCATCCTGGACCTTGGCTATCAGGATCGCTTTTCTTTTAAGTGAAGGTGCACGGGATATCCAGTTCCCTTCCGGAAGCATTCCAATTATTTCACTGTGGGCGTGCTGACTGATCTGCCTCAAATTGGATTTACGATAAGCATCAGGCATCCAATCCTTTGGCTCAATCTTGATCTCTTTATCAATTTTATCCTGGAATATTTTTTCCAGATCCTTTACTTGCATACACGGTATATTTATAATGCAAGGTAAATAAAAAATAAACTAAAAACTAACGGTCGTTAGTTAAAATCCGGTCGGAAATGCCTTAGCTGCCGAAAAGTATCTGTTTGTGGACGAGGTTATAAAAAATCAATAACATTTACTTTTAGTGATTATCTTTAATTCAGGTAAGTGCTGAATGGTTGTGCCTCTTCTCTACAAGAATATTGCCTCTCCCTTTAAACGAAACAGACCCGTGTATTCATTCTGTTGTTGATCTCCTATATCTAACAATGTTAACCAGCTGACTGGCTTATATGCGCCTAATATTTTAAAAAAAATTTCATTTTTATACCAAAACCCCACAACATGAGTAGTAATATCGAAAAGTATGTTATCAGGCATACATCTGGAAGCAAAAATAACCAGGTAGAAGAATTTGACTTCCATAAATCAGCTTTGACCATAGGCAGATCGTCTGGAAGTAATATCCAATTTGATCCGGAACAGGAGACAATTGTAAGCCGGGAGCATGGAACTATTGACAAGGTAAACTCAGATCCGCCAAAATTTACTATAACGGATAACAATAGTCGTAACGGGATCTTTGTAAATAAGGCAAGGGTGAAAGGCACAGTGCCGTTAGCTGTCGGAGATGAGGTACAGCTTGGGTCCAATGGGCCTGTATTTACATTTGATGTTTATCCTCGGCCTGAAGAGCTGATGTCAGCAACAAGAGTGGTGGAAATTCCAACCACCATCAGGCCAACTACAATTTCTGATGCTCACCAAACAGCTGTAAGTGCAGCAGAGCCCGCTAAGACAGGCCTTGGCAAACAAACGGTTGAGCGGATGCTGGTAAGCGAAAGAAAAAAAACAACAAATAAGACCATGATG
>JBDSDG010000091.1:0-34112 GCA_039920685.1 Ferruginibacter sp. | reverse complement strand
CCGGTAGCCCACACCGTATAAGCAGCGGGCACATGAACTGTTAGCCGGAAGTTGCAAAAATCATTATAGAACTCCTGTGTTCCCAGGTAAGGATTTTCATTCCACCCATCAATGTCATCATATACTGTGATCCTTGGGAAAAAATATGCAATAAAATATGCACCAATTTCCACTTCCCCGGTACGATTGTGTGAGCCTTTATTCAGTGTATAAGAATAGGAAATATTAAATTTCATTGATTGCCCCGCAAGCAAAGGTTTGATCCGAACATTCATATTGGTTCCGTCTATCTGGTAATTTTTTGTTGGAATGGAATCGTCATTCACCATAAGTTTTTCAATGATCACTCCGTCGCCGAGATCATCAGGATCAATTTTAGTTAACCTTGGAGACCCTTTCTTATACAGGTTTGGGTATAATTTAAATTCTACCTGTTTAAGTGTATCAGGACTTTTATTAGTGTAGTTGATTGCAACATTTCCTTTCAATAACCTGGTTTCCGGATCAAAACTTACATCGATATCATAAACAGCAAAGTTTTGCCAGTAATTTTTTCCAGGCTTACCATCTGCACTTCGTGTTCCTTTGTAGAGCGCCGATTTTATATTCAGCGGTATCGGTAGAGTTATTTGTGCTTGTAAGCCTTGCAGGAAAAACAACACTGCTATGTAGAAAAATATTTTCATTGATCATATTTTAAAAACAATGCCCATCCGCCGGATGAGCATCAAATTAATTTAAATATACCGTTCCTGAAACCTGAATGTGATATCTGGTAACAGCATTTTTCGTGGTCGCTTCCACCCCTGTCTTATCTGTATCCATATCTCGTATCCGGCATCCCGCATCCTTTTATCCACCCTATCACCATCCCAACACCCAGGCAAATATCAACGGCACTACAATGGTCGCATCACTTTCAACAATGAATTTCGGCGTTTTGATATCAAGCTTACCCCAGGTTATTTTTTCGTTTGGTACTGCGCCTGAATAAGATCCATAAGAAGTTGTTGAATCAGAGACCTGGCAGAAATAACTCCAAAAAGGAACATCATGCCATTCAAGGTCCTGGTACATCATTGGCACCACGCAGATCGGAAAGTCTCCTGCAATTCCTCCACCTATTTGAAAAAAACCGACGCCTTTACCTGAAGAGTTCTTCCTGTACCAATCAGCGAGCCAAACCATATATTCAATACCACTTTTCATCGTTGAAGCCATCAACTCACTCTTTATAACATAAGATGCAAAAATATTTCCCATTGTACTGTCTTCCCAACCGGGAACCACTATCGGAATATTTTTTTGTGCAGCAGCAAGCATCCAGCTATTTTTTGGATCTATCTCATAATATTGTTCAAGTACACCACTCAATAACATTTTATACATGTATTCATGGGGAAAATAACGTTCTCCTTTATCATCAGCTTCCTTCCATATTTTATGGATGTGCTGTTGCAATCTTCTAAAAGCTTCTTCTTCAGGAATGCAGGTATCGGTAACGCGGTTAAAATGATTTTCCAGGAGGTCCCACTCTTCCTGTGGACTAAGATCCCTATAATTCGGCACCCGCTTGTAGTGACTGTGTGCCACGAGGTTCATGATATCTTCCTCGAGGTTCGCCCCGGTACAGCTGATGATGGCAACCTTGTCTTGCCTTATCATTTCCGCCAGGCTCAAGCCTAATTCAGCGGTGCTCATTGCTCCGGCCAATGTGATCATCATCTTACCTCCTTCATCAAGATGAGTGACATAGCCTTTTGCCGCGTCCATTAAGGCAGCAGCATTAAAGTGACGGTAATGATATTCTATGAAATTTGATACGGGTCCCATGCTCATGATATCTATTTAAGGCAGCAAAAATAATTTTTTTTACCCATCCCGCCTTTTTAATTACTGTTTTAAAACAGATACAATTTTTGAAAAAAAATCCTCCTGCCATAACCGGCAGGAGGATCAGTGAATTGATGTATGATTTTACTGTTTGATTACCTTAATGGTTTCATGGAAGGAATCCGTGGTCACATTTAGAAAATAAACCGCACTTGGAACATTGTTGAATTTATCAAGTAAAACCGCATTACTACCTTCCTGAAGTGCAACAGTTTTTTGTGCGATCTTGCGCCCATGCATATCTGTTAATATAAGCGTAGCTGATTCGGCGTGGGTTGCTTCGATTTGTATCCTCAGGTATTCTGCGAAAGGATTTGGTGAAGTTTCGATATTCAATCCTTTACCATCTACCCTGAGTTTTATGATCGTACTGTATTTTACAATTCCGGACAGATCAACCAGCTTAAGCCTGTAATAGAATATTTGAGAGCGGATGCCGCTGATATCATCAGGTTGGCTGTAATTTCTCTGAATACTGCTATTACCCGCTGCCGTTACCTGGTGTGTGGAAACAAAATTAATACCATCTGTACTCCTTTGAAGTTCAAAATAACTGCTATTCTGCTCACTGGAAGTAGACCATGCTAACAGGTTGATGTTACCATTGTTTCTTCCGCTGAAGCTAAGCAAGCCGATTGGAAGCGGTGTGTTGGTAATACTTGTGAAAAGGTAAAAACCGCTGAATCCGTTAACATCAAAGGTTACTTCCCAAACACTGGCAGTGCTGTTCCAAACAATATTTGCATCGGCCGGATCTATCAATTCCGCATTTCCTGAGTAATTACCGGGGGCAGTGCCTTCGCCATGATATTGTGTTATCAACACTTTAGAAATTCCAAGTACATCCGTAGGCCCTGTTGGCAATGCTGGCTGAATGCCGCGATCTACATTGTAGTTATCAAACTCCTGCTGTGTATAGTACAAAGTAATTGTTGCTGTAGAACTTGCAGGATTTGTAGCAGGGGAAATGTCATAATGCCGTTGTACATAGGGATTGCCCTGGAATACCTGTACAGTTGCATCAATGACCACGCAGGTATTAACCATGCCACTTATAGGAGCAAGACCAGAAGGAGTAACCTTTGCAATTATATTGCAGGATCCATCAGAGAACGTTGTGCCACCTGCCTGTATATTTGAATTATTACAAACTTGCGGGCCACCTGTTGTTCCGGCCAATGTAGTTCCAAGCGCATTAACGGTTACTGTTTTAAAATTGTTAGAACTGGCAAGGCATCCATTGACTGTATAAGTGATATCGGAAGTTCCTACAGCTATAGCTGTAACCAGCCCTGTTGCGGCGTCTACTGTTGCAACTGCCGTATTCGTGCTGCTCCAGGCTCCGCCAGCATCTCCGTTGCTGGTATACGTATCTGTTGTACCTATGCATAGCGGAGAGTTGCCACTCACAGTGCCCGCATTCGGTAGGATGTTAACCGTTAAAGGTTTGGTAGAAGTAACCGGATTGTTACATCCTGTACTGACTGTATAGGTAATATTCACAGTACCGGGAAGTAATGCTGTCACAAGTCCTGTAACAGGATCAATAGTTGCAATCAACGGATCTGAGCTTGCCCAGGCACCGCCCACATCTCCATCTGTTGTATATGTATCTGTAGCGAGTATGCATAAAGGTGAGGTGCCACTGATTGAGCCGGCATTTGCATTTGGCGAAACAGTTAAGGTCAATGTTCCTACACCCGGACCATTACAGCCTGCAACTATATAGCTGATGTCTGATGTTCCTGCACCAACTGCAGTAACAAGTCCGGTTAATGGATCCACTGTTGCAACTCCGGTATTCGTGCTGCTCCATGCACCTCCTGTATCTCCATCCGTAGTATAGGTGGCAGTTGCTCCAATACATAAAGGTGATGTTCCGGAAACAGTTCCCCCATTCACATTCGAACTAACGGTTATGGTTGCGCTACTTATTGGTGTACCCGTATGAACGCAGCCATTATCCGCAGTGATCGATGTAAGATCAAATGTTGTAGTTGCAGTTGTATATGCTGCAAAAACCACATCAACCCAATAGTTTGTCTCCCCAAAATTTTGATCGGGAAAAGTGCTTGTACCCACATATGTGAATACGCCATTTGGCTCTGCAACTGTATTCTGAAGTGCTGTAAGAGAATTTCCATTGGTATGGGCACTAGTTGTAAAATATCCTCCGTCCTTAGAATAATTCCCTTGCGGTAAGAAATAAGAGGCAACGTATGTTGTGCCCAGGGTGACAGCAACAGGTGTCGAGAATAAAACTTCCTGCCAGCCCGATACTGTTTCATTTGTAAAGGTCGCCTGCGCCAAAAGTGTTCCTGTAGAACTCCACAATGAGCCAACGTGCGTTCCTCCATTGCTGGCACCGCCTTTATAAAAGCGTATCCCTTTAACTATACCATCTTTGTTTGCCTGGAATTTCACACCGACTTCAATAGGACCTGCATCCACATGGATCAGTTCCCCGGGTATATCTGCCGCTGTCCAGATACTTTCATCTCCCAAGACTGTTAGGAAAGGTTGCCCAACTTCAATTCCTGTATAAGTATTTGAATTAATTACAAGGGTATATGGCGATGGACCTGAAGCTGAGCTTAAGGTTAATTCCATCGGAGAGCCAGGACAAATATTTGGAGTAACCGCCTGGATTGTACCGGTAATGGAAGCCTGCACAGTCAATAATGCGGCCGCTGACGTGTCACTTCCCTGTGAATTTGTCCATATAGCGCGGTATTGATTGTTATTATCTGTTGCTGTCGCTGTAAAAGTATATGTTGATGCTGTTTGACCTGGTACATCTGACCAGATAACGCCATTGTCAATACTTACCTGCCATTGCACTGTAGGTGTTGGTATGCCAACTGCAGCAGAACTGAAGCTAATACTACTGTTTGCGCAGGTGCTCTGTGGCGCAGGATCCGCTGTAACTGTAGGAACTGATAGTCCCCCGGTAGTAAAGGTCCATGTATAATCTGCAGCCAAAGCATTGCCGGAAATATCGGTGATCAATGGCTGGTTGATACCACCTTTTAATGTAATTGTATATGGAGTTCCAATTGCCAATGGGGAATTGGGAGTATAGGTCACCACAGCTCCGGTAACATTAACCGTTCCGGGAACTACCACATTGCCCGGACCAGTCATTATAACGGTTGAAGTAGAGATTGAAGCCGGATCTATATCTTCATTAAATGTTGCGGACGGCTGTACATTCAAGGCCACACCGGTAGCATTATCAACCGGCGATACAGAAACTACTTGCGGCGGTGTATTATCTGATGAAGTAAATATAACGTCAGCATAATAATTACTGGAGCCGGAAGTATTATCCGGGAATATCGGGTTAGCATCGTATTCGTACACTCCATTTCCACCATCTTCGCCATTAGCGAGACCTCGCAAAAAGCCATTTACTACTGCCGAAGTAAAGAATGGTTCTTCCCGGATGAATTCACCGGAACTAGTGAAATAGGAAACAATATAAGTTGTGTTTGGAGCAATAGCTACCGGAGTTGCCAACTGTACTGATTGCCAGCCTGACGCTGTTTCATTTACAAAAGTATCGGTTGCCAATAGTGTTCCTGTATTGTTCCACAAGTGGCCAACATGTATTCCAGTAATGCCGGCACCTTTGTAATAGCGGAAGCCGGTTACAGAGCCAGGTATTGAACTTCTAAATTTCATACCCAATTCTACCGGGGCACCGGAGAAAAACAATGGCTGTGTTTGTGGGTAAGTTGAATTGAAAACGGAATAATTAAAAGGCCCAGTAACAAGTATAGAAATAGCATTTGCTGAAGGTGCTGTGCCAGCTGCCTCCACGTTTCCAACATCGTCCCACGCTCTTGCTTTTATAGTAATACTGCCAAAACCAACGGGCGTAAATGTATATGACCAGTTTTCGAAACCAGTTGCTGTTTGCCAGGTGGCACCGTTATCAACTGAAACTTCTACTCCTGCGATAACTCCTCCACCATTGTCTGCTGAAGTACCCGTGACAGTTATGGAACCGCCTGAAACAGAAGAACCATGTGTTGGATAAGTGATCGTACTGTTTGGAGCAAGTACATCAAGCAACCCGGTTGGAACAATAAGCCCCGGTTCTGGTGAATCAGGGATCAATCCCATGTCGGAAAGAAGGTTCATAGTGGCCTGTTTCATATCTAAGCTTGCAGCTTGGGCCGGTGGTGTTGCCGTATTTAGATCATGCCTGTTATCCAATCCCCACGACCACTGCATTGTTCCGGCACCGAAAACAAGTGCCCCGCTGCTGTGGCGGTAAAGCGCCATTTTATGTATCTTGGATGTTTGCGTTGTATTTGATAATACGATCCGGTGAGTAGGATAGGTTGAAACGTATTGTTCAGGGTCCCACTCATTGCCTAAAGTTCCGTAGGGAAGCGTTACTTCCTGGCCCGCTGTAAGTGTAGCGATGCTTGTATTTTTCCAAAAACGGTAATTTTTATATGTATCTGGAACTTTGATAGACCCTGTAGATTGTGTCCAACTCATTTGGCCCGTCAGAGATCCTTCGGGTCTGCATCCATCATTCGGTGCATAAGCAGGTGTACAGCCATCACGCCACAGACCAGTCCATACCCCTGCCATTGGATCACATTTTACATTACAAACACTTTCCCCTAAAGTACCTTCTTTGTAACATACCAGTGTCTGGTAACTATCCTCCCATCTTGTTTTCCAGTAAACCTCGTTGCCACTAAAAAAGCCAAGGTGTACTCCATTGTTACGCGCCGTTTCGAATTTGTTAAATTCTTCTGTAGACCAATATTCATCATGTCCGACTGAAAATAATGTTTTATGAATTGCTGGTGTAAAAGGAGTGAAATCGCGGGCCATATCCATATCTGTAGCATAGGAAACGTCGTATCCATTTTTTTCCAGCCACCTGATCATAGGATATTCTGCGTTAAAGAAATTTGATTTATCTCCACGCAAGCGGAGTGGTCGCTGGTAACTTATTTTTGTTGCCTGGGAATGCCCTGGAACAGGAGTTCCTGCAATATAAAATGAATTACCTCCATATTGGTTATAAGCCTGCCAGGTAGCATCTGAAGTTTTAAAAAGTGCGGACGAATTTGCGTTGTCATTTCTTACAACAAAAATAACCAGGCTGGATGCGCTCAATGCCGGGCAATCTAACCGTGCCACATAAACGCCGGATACCGCAGTAACAGGTACGTCCCATTGCGTTGCCACGGGCCATGTATTACAATCAAATTTACCTGTGGCCGTTTCATAGTTGCCTGCAGGCTGCATGTTTCCCATTAAGTTAGTGCCGATATTTGTTATGAACCTGGCGCCGTTGCCTTGGTACCAGCCGATCCGGTAGATCTTAACGGTATATGGAAGAAGCGTTGCAGATTCAACCTCTATTTTAAAATGAACGGTTTCCCCAACATTCACGCTAAACTCTTGGGCAAATCCTTCAATTGGAGTATTATCGGAAACGGGGTCCCAAATGTTTTGCGGTGTACCTGGAAGAAGGTTTTCATTAACGATCGCATTTTGACCAAATGAATGAGAAACCGAAATGAGAACAAGGAATATTAATGAAATAAATTTTCCTAAACGGGTGGACGTAAATATACAATTCATAATAGTGATTTGAAGTAAATAAAACAATTTGGAGAACAGTGGTTTCATTTGAGGATGATCAGTTAATCTATATCTCAAAAGAAGTTAGGCAGCAGGCAAATATACTCGTTAAAAAGTTTAAAAAACAAATTATGTTTATTAAATCCTATTAGGGAAAACTGTTTTTTAGAGCTTCTAAAATGTGTCGCCGTCCGCAACTGTTTTCAAAGTTAATTAATAGGATTTAAAATATATAAGAAATATCACAATTTATTTATATGGGAATAATTAATGTTAAATTATTAATTCTCAATAGTATTGAGAGGATTTAATAAGTTATATACAATAAATGTGAATTAAGCTGTATTAATTGTGGATTACTAGATTTAGTAATATAATTAATATTTAATTTGGTGGACTATTTTTATCCCTATCCAATTATACGAGCAAGCCATTCCCTCAAAATCATTAGTTGTACTGTTATTTATACCTGGTATAGATACCGGTAAATAATGTAGTTCTTTAAACAGTAAAACAATCACCAACGAGGCATAGCATATCGGTCATGGCATTCTCATGAATCTATATATACCAAAACTATCTTCAACCTTAAGGCTTTAATAACCTGAGGAATATAAAATTCCAATGAAAAACCTTTTACTGCTGGTTTCACTATGTTTATGTAGTTTACTCAGCAATGCACGTATCTATTACGTATCAACAGATGGAAATAATATCAATGCAGGAACAATAAATGCTCCTTTCGCAACCTGGGATCGGTTATCTGCGGTAATGCAGGCCGGTGATACTGCCTATATAAGAGGCGGTACATACAGGACGGCCCAACCTGCATCCTCTTTTATTCATTGCCTTTGGCAGGACCTTCATGGTACTGTTTCCAGTCCGATTAATATTCTCTCCTACCCGGGCGAATTTCCCGTCTTTAACCTCGACAATTTTATTACGATCAATACTGATCCAAGTGCAGTAGTTCTTCTTAATTCAGAATATGTTCATATAAAAGGCTTAAGGATAACCGGCCTGGGTCAACATACAGGCGGAAATGGGATCTCCCGCGGAATGGATCTACAGTATGCTTCACATTGCACACTTGAATTTTTGCAGATAGACAATGTGGGAGGATATGGATTTGTAATCTCAAATGGCAGCAACGATAATTATTTTTTGAATTGTGATGCACATCACCTGGATGACCGGTTTAGTAACCCGGGAGCGTGGGGTAATTCAAATGGCTTCAATTGCACATCGGGATCTGATGCAACGCGAAATATTTTTGATGGATGCAGGGCATGGTCTATATCTGATGATGGCTTTGATTTCTTTGGTACAAACGGAATTCAAACCCTGAAGAATTGCTGGAGTTTTTGGAATGGTTATCAGCCAGGAACATTGATCTCTGCCGGGGATGGAGATGGCTTTAAACTTGGTCCCGACGCTGGGGGAATGCACAACACCCTTTTAAGAACGGTCACCAACTGCCTTGCTTTTGAAAACAAACAGCATGGATTCAACCAGAATGTGGGTGACATGCAATACCGCATCTATAACAATACCTCTTTTAAAAATGGCGGCTACGGTTATATGTGGGATTATGTGTCTCCTGCACCTGTACAGGATTTCAAAAATAATGTTTCTTTCATGGATCTGCATGATCGCCGTGGAGGTGAAACAGATGGCAGTAATAATAGCTGGAACGGCCAGGTTACAGTGACATCTGCTGATTTTGCAAGCATTTTGTCTTCAGGTGCAGATGCTCCAAGGCAAACTAATGGAAGTTTACCTTCACTTAATTTTCTGCACCTGGTCAATGGATCAGACCTTATTAATTCAGGTATAAATGTTGGCTTGCCTTATTATAATTCAGCGCCTGATCTTGGTGCATATGAATATTCAACCAATACAAATTCAATTGTTGACCTGGTCATTATCCAGGGAGAAAGCAATGCAACTGGCCTGGCTTCTAATAGCAGTGCGCTGTCTTCTGAACTTACCACGCGGCCATCTGTTAGAATTCTCAACAATTCCACATTTAGCTTCGAGCCCTTGCATATCGGGGTTAACAATAACATTGCTCAAAACAGTGCAAGCCCTACCAGCCAGCATGGATTGGAATTGGGTCTTGCCAATGAAGCAGAGTCAGGACGTTTTTGCCTCAGCCCTCTATACCTTGTAAAATGTGGAAAATCAGGAAGCAGGATCAAAGAATGGTTAGCGGGTAACCCTACCGGTTACTGGAATGAAAGTATGACCAGGATAGATGCTGCAATTGCATCCCTTCAAAGCCAGGGAATTCAATGCCGGATCACCGTGTGGCAAAGCATGGGATTGAATGATCTGTACAGTGATGATTATTATGATTTCAGGGATACCACCTGGATACCGTGGAAAGCTGACATGCTCCAGTTCAAGGCACAGCTTCGGGCACGTTATGGATCAAATATTCCATTTATTAATACTAAATTTCATGCTGCATATGATTGGAATTTTGTTTTCGACCAAATGGTTGCGCAGGATCCCCTGGCCAGGACAGTTGATGAAACAGGCACCACATATGTTGACCCTAATGTTCATTGGGATTATAATGGATTCAAATTATTAGCCAGCCGATTAACAACTGCGATGAATACGGTTTGGTTGTCTTGTACACCCGCCGGCGCCATCCCTCCTGTGGCCAATGCAGGTATTGATAAAGTCGTGAGCCTGCCTGCAAGTACCGTAACCCTTTCCGGAACCGGAATGGATCCTGATGGAAGCATCATTTCTTACAAATGGACAAAAATATCAGGCCCCACAGGTGGCAGTATATCATCAGCAGTTTCCGCCACGACATTGATCACAGCACTTTCATTAGGAATATACCAGTTTGAATTAAAGGTTACAGATAACAGCGGTCTGACCGATACAGATACAGTTCGGGTCACTGTCAATGCTGCGGCTAACCAATTGCCAGTGGCAAACGCAGGAATAGACCAGGTGGCTGCCTTACCTATTTCCTTGATAACGCTAACGGGTAGTGGCACAGATCCGGATGGAACGATCACTGCATTCAACTGGACAAAAATATCAGGGCCGGCAAGCGGCTCCATTTCAATAACCACAGCTGCAATTACAACGGCAATATCCCTGGTACAGGGAACTTATAAATTCGTATTACGCGTTACTGATAATAATGGCGCAACAGATACAGACACTATCCAGGTTATCATTAACAGCGGCATAAACCAATTACCAGTTGCCAATGCCGGTCCAAACGCAACTATTACGCTACCCCAATATACTGTCGCTTTGAATGGATCGGGTACAGACCAGGATGGAACCATTTCCGCATATTTATGGACAAAGATTTCCGGCCCTTCGGCTGGCTCTATTACAAATACTATTGCACCGAATTCAGCGGTCACATTCTTAGTTCAGGGCGTATACCTGTTAGAGTTGAAAGTAACAGACAATAGTGGTGCAACGGATACAGATACCATGCAGATAATTGTAAATGCAGCGCCAAATGTTGCACCAACAGCAAATGCAGGACCTAATCAATCGATCACATTACCTGTAAGTACAATAACGCTCACGGGTAGTGGCACAGATCCGGGTGGAAATATTTCAGGTTATTCATGGGTAAAAATAGCAGGGCCAGCCTCCGCAAACATAACAAATAGCGCTGCAGCCAGCACAACTGTCACAGGCCTTCTTACAGGTACTTATTCTTTTGAATTAAAGGTTACAGATAATAATGGTGCTTCAGCACGTGATACAATGCAGGTTATCGTGAATGTTGCAATAAATCAGCCACCTGTGGCAAACGCAGGCTTGAACCAATCTATAACGTTACCCGTTAATAATGTAACGCTTACGGGAACCGCCAGTGATGCGGACGGAACAATAGCAACAATTAACTGGAGCAAGATCGCGGGACCTGTTAGTGGAACGATCACCAATGCCGGAGCTGCAATAACATCCGTGACAGGACTTGTACAGGGAGTTTATCAATTCGAACTAACTGTAACAGACAATAGTGGCGCTGTTGTTACTGACATCATGCAGGTGACTGTAAGTACGGCTGTTAATCAACCTCCTGTGGCCAACGCAGGGACTGACATAATTACTACTTTACCTGTAAGCTCGGTTTCTCTGACGGGAACAGGCACAGATGTTGACGGAACGATTACAGCTTATCGCTGGAGAAAAATTACGGGACCAACCAGCTACCTCATAACCAATTCAGCGGTTGCATCAACAACTGCTACCGCCTTAACCCAAGGTACGTACCAGTTTGAATTTAAAGTAACGGATAATAATGGCCTGGAGAACAGGGATACCATGCAGGTTATTGTAAATGCGGCAATTCCTCCTGTAAATTTATTACCAAACGCAAATGCAGGAGCAGATCAAATAATTACTCTACCTGTAAATGTTTCCAATTTAAACGGAAGTGGAACTGATCCCGACGGAACTATTACCGCATATTTATGGAAACAGATCTCGGGCCCGGCGATCAGTGGTATTACCAATTCAACAATAGCGGTAACTACAGCCACAGGATTTACGCAGGGAACCTGCATTTTTGAACTCACAGTTACAGATAATAACGGAGCATTTGATTCAGATACTATGCGGGTTACTGTAAATGCAGCAATAAACCATATACCGATTGCCGATGCCGGTCCTAATCAAACTATAACCTTACCCCTTAATTCGGTTACACTTTCCGGTAGTGGTACCGACCAGGATGGAACTATCACAGCTTTTTCCTGGATAAAGATAGCTGGCCCCGTTGGAGAGACAATTACTATTCCAAATTCAGCATTAACAACTGTGACAGGAATGTCACAAGGTCTTTACCAGTTCCAATTAACGGTAACGGATAATAGCGGAGCTACTAATACGGATATAGTCCAGGTAAATGTGAGTGCGGCTTTACCGCCAGCGAATATTTTACCAGATGCAAATGCTGGTCCGGACCTGGCCATAACCTTACCCGTTAGCATGGTAATTGTTAATGGTATTGGTATCGATCCTGACGGAACAGTTACTGCTTACGCATGGCGAAAACTTTCAGGTCCGGCCGGATCTGTCATTAGCAATTCAATTACTCCAACAACAAGCTTAACTTTCCTTTTAGAGGGTGATTATATATTTGAATTAAAGGTTACCGATAACAATGGAGGCACTGATCGTGACACGATGCAGGTTCTCGTATATGCGGCGCCAAATCTATTACCTGTAGCCAATGCCGGGACAGATCAAAATATTACTTTACCTGTTAATACTGTCTTCCTTAATGGAAGTGGTACCGATGCCGATGGAAACATTGTAAGTTATTCATGGACCCGCTTATCAGGTCCAGCAAACGGAACAATAACAAATACAATCTCTGCTACAACTTCTGTTACCGGGCTTGGGGAAGGGGTTTACCAATATGAATTGAAGGTTACAGACGATAGCGGGGCAATCAATACGGATACTACACAGGTGACCGTAAATGCGGCTTTGAACCTGTTGCCATCTGCAGAAGCTGGAGCAAACCAAACCATAACCTTGCCGGTAAACAGTGTAATGCTGGGCGGAAGTGGCAGTGATCCCGATGGAAGCATAACCACGTTTACCTGGCTTATGATCTCCGGGCCAGCAGGACCTTCCATCGCAAACCCGTTATCAGCAATTACCATGGTAAGCGGGCTCGTTCAGGGTGTGTATCAATTCCAGCTAACAGTAACGGATAATAGCGGTGCAACGGATATTGATCTAATGCAGGTAAACGTTAACCCGGAAGTCAATCAACCACCAACTGTAAATGCAGGACCTGATCAACTCATTACACTACCTGTAAATACAATAACATTGAATGGCAGTGGCTCAGACCCTGACGGGACCATTACTGTATACCGGTGGAAAAAACTAACGGGCCCAGCAACAGGAACAATCACCAATACCTGGACTCCTGTTTCATCCGTTACCGGGGTAACGCAAGGAATTTATACTTATGAATTAAAGGTTACAGATAATGCTGGTGCCATAGCAAGAGATACTATGCAGGTAATTGTAAACCCTGCACTAAATCAAATTCCTTCCGCAAATGCCGGAGCAGACCAGGTGGTGACGCTACCAACCAGTTTTACAACGCTTACGGGTAGTGGCAATGATCCCGGCGGAGCCATAGCCGGTTATTCATGGATCCAGGTGTCAGGTCCTACGATAGCGTTAATTGCTGATCCAACTGCCAATATTACTACAGTTAGCGGCCTGATTGAAGGTATATTCATTTTTCAGCTAACTGTTACTGATGATAGCGGTGTGATAGCTGTTGACGTGATGCAGCTAACTATAAATCCTGCACCCAACCAATTGCCAATAGCAAATGCAGGGTCAGATGAGAATATAACTTTACCAAATAACACGGCCCTCTTACATGGAAGTGGACTTGACCCTGATGGAACGATCATTGGATACCTCTGGACGAAAATTTCTGGCCCTGCAAATGGAACCATTACAAATACAACCAATGCAATTGCTAATGTAAGTGGGCTAGTAGAGGGCATCTACAGTTTTCAATTAAAAGTTACAGATAACAGTGGTGCAACCGCTACTGACCAAATGGAAATAACGATTTACCATGCCCTAAACCTGTTACCCATTGCAGATGCGGGGGCAGATATCATTATCATGTTACCAACAAATGCTGTAGCCTTAAATGGAAGTGGTATTGATCCCGATGGTTCTATTATTATTTACTCCTGGGCAAAGATCTCAGGACCATTAAATTCGGCGATCACTGATTCTATAAACCCATTAACTACGGTCACAGGATTACAACAGGGGGTTTATGAGTTCGAATTAACGGTTACGGATGATAGCGGAGCTATTGCTACAGATATTGTTCAAATTACAGTAGAGCCTGCGCCAAACCAGCTACCTGTAGCCAATGCAGGCGCAGATCAGACCATCACTTTACCTGTAAATTCAATTACGCTTAGTGGTAGCGCAACTGATGCTGATGGTATTGTAACAAATTTTGACTGGAGTAAACTCTCAGGTCCGGCAGGTGCGGTCATTTCTGATTCTTATCTGGCAATAACTCAGGTAACTGGCCTTGTGCAGGGAGTATACCAGTTCAAACTAACTGTAACCGATAATAGCGGTGAGACCGCCACAGATTTGATGCAGGTTACAGTTAATCCTGCACCTAACCAACCTCCTACGGCAAATGCAGGTCCTGACCTGGAAATTACCCTTCCGATCAATACAGTTGTATTGAATGGTATTGGCACTGATACTGATGGGAATATTACAATTTACAGGTGGAGAAAGATCTCTGGCCCGGTGCCTTTTACTATTTTGAACACCTGGGCTAGTGCCACTTCGGCAAGTGGACTTGTGGTGGGCATTTATCAATTTGAGTTTAAGGTAACCGATAATAATGGTGGCACAAGCCGGGATACAATGCAGGTAACGGTTAACCCTGCCCCAAATCAACTACCAATCGCAAACGCCGGTTCTGACCAGACAATTACATTACCAACAAGCGCTATAACGCTTACTGGTACCGGCCATGACCCTGACGGAACAATTATAGAATATGCATGGCTCCAACTATCCGGGCCCGCGAACTCAACTATTGCAAATTCAAGTTCCGATATAACACCCGTCAACGGATTGATCGATGGGATCTACGTGTTTCAACTTACAGTTACAGATGACAGCAGTGCAATTGCTATGGATACGATGCAATTAACAGTGAACCCTGCCCCAAATCAGTTGCCAGCAGCTGATGCAGGTCCAGACCAAAATCTAACTCTTCCACTCAATTCGGCTACAGTGACCGGGAGTGGTACCGATCCTGATGGTAGCATCATTGATTACCAGTGGACTCAAATTTCAGGGCCTTCAATCGCAAACATTTCAAGTTTAACAAGTGCCGTTTCTTCTTTAACATCGCTTATCCAGGGCGCTTATGCTTTTGAATTACAGGTTACAGATAATAATGGAGCAACTGCTATCGATATAGTGGAAATAACAGTTAATCCAGCTCCTAATGAGTTGCCCACATCCAATGCGGGAATGGATATGATCATTACACTACCAACAAATACTATAACGCTAAGTGGTAGCGGCACAGATCCGGACGGTGCCATAATATCCTATAGCTGGATCAATATTTCCGGGCCTGGAAATGCAACTATTACAGACGTTGGAGCTGCTGTAACTACAGTCACAGGATTGCTTCATGGTGTATATATGTTTCAATTAAGTGTTACCGACAACAGCGGGGCAATAGCCACTGATCTTGTACAGGTTCTCGTTAACCCCGCGCCAAACGAACTGCCCACAGCCAATGCAGGGCCGGATCAAAATATAACATTGCCAATCAATTCTATTGTATTAACAGGTATTGGAGCCGATCCCGACGGCTACATAACTATTTACCGGTGGAAAAAAATTGCAGGTCCAACATCATACACAATTACAAATTACCTAAGCGCAGTAACATCAGTGACAAATCTGGTTCAGGGAGTCTATAAGTTTGAATTAAAGGTCACAGACAATAACGGTGCCACCAGGCGCGATACTATGAAGGTAACCGTTCATCATGCGTTAAATCAATTACCAATTGCGAATGCAGGGCCAGATCAAATAATTACATTACCAACCAATTCCATAACGCTTACGGGTAGTGGTACAGATCCTGACGGGATGATTGTAAGTTATTTGTGGACCAAGATTTCAGGACCGGCAAGTGGAAGCCTCACAAATACAACCAGTGCAATAACAAATGCGTCTTCACTTGTGCCAGGGACCTACATTTTTAAATTAGAGGTTACGGATAATAGTGGAGCATTAGCTGCTGACTTTATGCAGCTAACAGTTGAACCCGCGCCTAACCAACTACCAACTGCAAATGCAGGAACAGACCTAGTTATTGTGCTACCAACGAATACGGTTACACTAAATGGAACTGGCACAGATCCTGACGGCACGATCATAACATCCTTGTGGACTAAGACTTCCGGACCAGCTGGCAGTAACTTAACAAATCCTTCAAGTCCAATCACTTTAGTTACAGGATTAGTGCAGGGAATATATATTTATGAGTTAAAGGTTACAGATAACAGTGGAGCAACAGCAACCGATATCATACAGGTAACAGTGGATCCTGCACCAAACCAACTGCCTATAGCTAATGCAGGAACTAATATCACCATTACTTTACCAATAAATACAGTTACATTAAATGGAAGCGGGGCAGATCCTGATGGATTTATCACAGCATATCTCTGGATAAAACTTTCAGGGCCCGCAGGAGTCAACATCACAACTCCTTCAAATGCTGTAACTACAATTACAAACCTGGTACAGGGCATTTACAAATTTCAGTTGAAGGTCACAGATAATAATGGGGCGACGTCTACTGCAGATATGCAGGTAACAGTGAATGCTGCTTTAAACTTATTACCTACGGCTAATGCAGGAACAGATCAAAGTATAATATTACCCTTATCATCTGTTACATTGAATGGAAGTGGAACTGATCCGGATGGAATCATAATTGCTTACCTCTGGACCAAAATTTCAGGTCCGGGAAGTGGCAGTATAACCGCCGCAAGCAATGCAGTTACCACAGCTACTAGCCTGGTAATAGGCGTCTATACATTCCAGTTAAAAGTAACGGATAACAACGGGGCCTCGGACCTGGATACTATCAAGGTTACAGTAATGGCACCGCCGAATATATTGCCTGTTGCAAATGCAGGCGGAGATATCATAATAACATTACCTGAAAATACAACGGTGCTGAATGGAAATGGTTTTGACAGCGACGGAACAATCATTGGCTATCAATGGAAAAATATCAGTGGACCAATCAGCTATACTATAACAAACCAAAATTCCGCAATCACCAATGTAACAGGGTTGGTAGCCGGTATGTACAAATTTGAATTAACGGTAACGGATAATAGCGGAGGAACAGGGAAAGATACTATCCTGGTGCAGGTAAACCCGGCCCATATCCCATCAAACAAATTACCAATTGCAAATGCAGGAAGGGATATTTACATTGAGCTGCCTTTAAATATGACAGCGCTTCCGGGATCCGGGACTGATCCTGACGGATTTATCGTAGGTTATTCCTGGAGAGTGATCCTCGGCTCACCATTGAGTTTGATTCATGAATTAAGTGCAAATGCAGGTTTGATCAACCTTGAATTGGGAACATACGAAGCTGAATTAACTGTAACAGATAACAATGGGGCCAAAGGGATAGATACCGTGAAAATTTTCGTTATCGCCCGGATTATCGCCAATAAAATAAGTAAGGTTACGATTTTAGAGACCCCGTTCCACAATAACCTGGTTGCAAAAATTGAATCAGCCAGCCCAAAAACAATTGCAAAAGTTTTATTATTTAATTCCACAGGTGCACTGCTTTTTAAAACTGAATTGTACCTCAACAATAATATCTTCTTCCAACAAATTGATATGACGCCTTATCCCATTGGAACCTATGTACTTCACGTATACTTTGATAAAGCTACACCTGTTGTAAGGAAAGTAGTAAAAACTCAATGAATGTAAACAACAAAGTTCAAGGAAAATCGTTTTGCTAAGTAAGATCTGGCCGGCATGCCGGCAAAATTATCATTGACATTAAACCAGATTATATAATTTAGCATCATGCTTTTTAATTCGATAAGCTTTGCGATATTCTTACCTATTGTTTTTTTTCTATATTGGTTCGCTACAAAAGGCAATTTAAGGAGTCAAAATATATTGCTGCTTATATCAAGCTACTTCTTTTATGCATGTTGGGACTACAGGTTCCTGTTTCTCCTGATCTTTTCAACCTTACTTGATTATTTTACAGGCCTTAAGATACATGAAGCCGACAGTCAACGAATGAAAAAGTTCTGGCTCTGGCTGAGTATAGGTGTGAATCTTGGGTTCCTGGGCATTTTTAAATACTACAATTTTTTTGCAACTTCATTTGCTGATGGCCTTTCACTTCTTGGGATCAATATAAATCCCGGAACATTACAGATCATTCTGCCTGTTGGTATTTCATTTTATACATTTCATGGACTATCATACGTAATTGATATCTATAAAGGGAGAATAAAGCCTGAACGAAATTTTATAGATTATTCTGTATTCGTAAGTTTCTTTCCGCTGCTTGTCGCCGGACCAATCGAAAGAGCAACTCACCTGCTTCCCCAGATACTGAAAAAAAGAGAATTTAATTATTCTAAAGCCATTGATGGATTAAGGCAGATCTTATGGGGATTGTTCAAGAAAATAGTTATAGCTGATAATTGTGCGGAATTTGCAAACACCATCTTTAATAACTCGGGAGATTATTCAGGAAGCACACATGTTTTAGGAGCCCTCTTCTTTACGTTTCAAATTTACTGTGACTTCTCGGGATATTCAGATATCGCGTTAGGAACCGCCCGGTTATTCGGTATAGAATTACTCCGCAATTTTGCTTTTCCATATTTTTCAAGAGACATCGCAGAATTCTGGCGCCGATGGCATATCTCATTGTCATCCTGGTTCCGCGATTATCTTTATATACCATTGGGAGGTAGCAAAGGCGGCACGTGGATGAAGGTCAGGAATACATTTATAATATTCCTGGTTAGCGGATTCTGGCATGGAGCAAACTGGACCTTTATTGTATGGGGGCTTTTAAATGCTATTTACATCATGCCATCGATCATTTTCAATACAAACAGGAACAACCTTGAAACTGTTGCCCAAGGCAAAATGATGCCAACCGTCAAAGAGTTTTTCTCCATTGTGCTAACATTCAGCCTTACAGTTTTTGCATGGATCTTTTTCAGAGCTAATAATGTGGATCATGCTTTAAAATTCATTGCAGAAATGTTCTCACCTTCATTATTTACGATCCCTTCATTCCAGGAAATATGGAGATCTGTTCCCATCATGTTCCTAATTGCAGGCTTTATGGTGATCGAATGGATGGGCCGGGAACAACAATATGCAATTGCACGCCTGGGTATTGGGTGGCAGAAGCCTGTGCGATGGACTATGTATTACAGTATCATTCTAACGATCTTTTATTTTGCAGGCTCTAAACAACAGTTCATTTACTTTCAATTCTAGCGTTGAAAAAATTTATAATAAATAGCATCATTTTTATCAGCGTACTTGTAGTTATACTCCAGGTAAGACCAATGTATTTATTATATCATGACAAGTATAAAGAAACGGTAACAGGATCAGAGATCTATTATTCAATATTTAAAAGCAAACAAAGGAAAAAATCAAAAAAGATATTATTGGGGGATAGTGTAGGCAACCAGTTATTCCCAAATAAAACAAATAACGACACTGTAAACTCGCTCGCATGCAACCAATCTATTGGAATGATAGGAAACTTTCTCCTGCTAAACAATTATTTGAAGGCAGGCAACCAGGTAGATACGGTCTTTTTGCTGTTCTCACCGATTACCTTCCAGAACAATCTGAACCAGGTATATACGTACCATTATTTTCTAAAACCGTTCTATACTGATGAGTATAAGCCATTGTTCACTGAAACAGTAAAGGATCAGATCAGTAAGATCCCATTAAATTGTATATGCAGAAATCCATTGATACTTACATCTAATTGGGCACCAGATTTTTCACCGGCTGATAAAACAGATTATAGCTTTTTGTCTCCTGTATCTGCAGAGTACTTACAAAAAATGAAAACACTTGGTGAGCAGCATAATTTTAGACTCGTCATCTTACCGACTCCCATAAGCCTCACCAAAAAAGCGTTGGTTGACAAGATGGATACAAGTGAGATAGTAAAGTATGATCTGCAAAATGAATTCAAAGATTATTTTAGCAATATCATTTACCTCGATGACAGCATATTTATTGATGGCACACACTTCAAAAAGCCATTGCAGTACACAGCCTATTATAAACAGAAATTCATTAAGTGATCACAAGCCATTAAAATAATAAGACCCGGCCTTGATGACCGGGTCTGCACTTTTATTAAATTTTATGTAAGCTATCTTATTTATCCATGATTGGTTTTAAATCCCAGGTTTATTTTAACCGTCCGCTGCATAGTAAAAGCGATCCATAATAGAAGGGCCGGCACAATAACAGCAAACATCCTGATCTCCGCACTGCCAAACACACTTCCGCCAAGATATAACAAACCAAAAAATAACAGGAACTGAATAGGATAAATAACTCTTTTCCAATTTAAAAAGGTAGGAATAAGGCAAAATAAGGATAATAGAACAATGGTGCCGTTCATAGGTATTCTGGCTAAAGTACCTGGTTTCTGGGCTGTATAAGAATACGGATAATTAAAAAGTATCCTTCCAATATTACTGATAATATTTTGTAAATATTTAACCGGGTGAGCCTTTATATTTTTATAAACAAGATCTTTAAAAACGTCATCTCTCTCTACCCCGATATAATGATAAGCTTTCTTGTAATTTTCAAGGTGATGGGCACGAATAGAATCTTCACTTCCCTTAACATATTCTGTAGTTGATGTATTATTCACTGTATGGTCCCTATGGGGAGATTCTTTAACAGAATCTGCATAAAGCATGGTCCCTGGAAACCAACTTCCATATTCTTTTTCATAAGGCGTACTCATCCAATACAGGTTGTCACCGCCTGAACTTCCCCAATAGAATATCCTCCCGGTGAGGTGATATGTATATGCAAGATATGGAGTTACTGTAGCGAATGCGATAATTAAAACAATTAGCCCTTTCCGATAGTTAACGGACGTTCTCTTTAATAACCACAGAATACCGCATCCAATGAACATGCATAGGATAACGTAGCCAAATATTATTTTCGTGAGTGCCAGGAAGCCAATTACAAAACCCGCGAGGTATAGATACTTCCTGGAATTTTTTGATCCGCCTGGCTCAAAAGCCTTTATTAAAAGTAACACTGTGGCTGCAACAAGGAATGATGACATTGTTTCTGCATAAAGCAAAGCAATGAAATCAAGTGAATTATAATAACAACCCCAGAACAACCCAAATAGTAAAGCCACTCTTGTTGATACGACTCTTAGGAGTGCCTTGTATAAAAATACGATCGACAGATAAAGGAATACGGCATTCATTAATTTTATGAACACCAATGGAATGTTTAATGCAATGAAAGGAAGCATAAACAAAGGATATCCCGGGCCGTTTCTTAACTCAATCTTTGGATAAGGCGGGGAATAGTATCCATTAAGAAGATTTTGTACTTCGGACATATGCCTGATCTCATCTCCCCATAACGGCGCCTTCTGCATAAACAGTATGATCAAAACATAAATTAAAAGAAACGGTGAGAATAATATGTAAGGATTCTTAGGTAGTCTTATAGGTTTCATTGCTCGTCTTTACAACTTTTATACACTGTCTTTTTTATCAATTTGCTTTTTTACGGACATTCCAAGGTGAAATAGTTCTTCAAAATACCTTTTACTTTGAAGAGAAACAAATCCAAGGCTTAGAAATTGAATAGCTGCAAGAAACGTTATACCACCTACGAGAAATGATTGTGGGTTCTTTTTAAACTGGAGAGCAAGGCTATGAGAAAATTTGTAGTTTATTTCGGGTGATGATTGAATAGAACTCATTGCTGATAATGTATCAAAAAGAAGCCATACCAACTGGTACATGGACAGGCACATTAAAAAAACGCCTATACCCACGAAGAAAATGTACGGACGAAAAATGAAGCCGGACATGATCCCTGAAAAAAAACTTCGCAATACGCGCAGGCTTGACGTTCTTTTCCCGGCATATTTATTTTGTTCTGTCCAGTCAAGATGAGCCGGGATCTCGATTATTCTTGCCCTTAAGATCATTGATTTGTAAATGATCTCCGGCATGATCTCATAATCCTTTGTTTTAAGATTTAAAGTTCGGATATAATCCCTGCGATATGCCCGAACCATACCTGTAAACGTATAATACTTATCCTGCGCCGCCATACTCATGAACCTGTTCACCCATTTACTCATAACCCTTCTGCCAAATGGTACAGCGGTTACTTTTCCTCCTTTCATATAGGGTGATGCAATTACAATATCTGCTACAGAAGATATCAGTTTATCTACCATCTGCTCGATATATATAACTGAATAACTGAGGTCAACATCTAATACAACGATCACTTCACCCTTTGAATGCCGGAAACCTGTTTGCATTGCATGGCCAAGATTAAGATTAACAGGGTGATGTATTGCCCTTATTGAATCATATCGATTTGCGTAATCATCGGCAATTTCGCCAGTAGCATCTTTACTTCCATCATTAACAATAATGATCTCCCATTTGTATTTATCACTCTTGCCTTCCAGGTATTGGATGATGGTATCTAAGTTAACAGGCAGGATCGCCTCTTCATTAAAACAGGGTACAACAATGCTAATAAAGGTTTTATCGATCATTTGCATATAAGCGGGCTTTTGGCCTAATAAAGTTATTTGAAAAACTCAATGATTAGCCGGTTAATCATAATTTCTTAAAAAGATACCATTTAAGATCTACTGCAGGATACCTTACATTATACCTGCCGATAAAACGGCTAAAGAAATTCAATATTGGCTTTTTAAAAATAAATTTTGGAAAGCTTTCATCTATCAATGAAATGCCGTGATTTATGTTGATCTTTTTAACAGGCCTCCCTATATCCACAAGCTCAAATCCATATTGTTTGAACAATTGTGTCAACGTTTTATCAGAGAACCAGGTGATCACACTTGGTGGACAGTATTCATGCCAATACTGTCCCAACATGCGTGCTGCAAAGCTGTTCATGTCCCAGGATTCTACCATCACAAGCCCGCTTTTTTTTGTCAGTTTTGAAACAGTTTCCAACGCTTTATCCAAATCATACAGGCTGCCAATGACCTGTATCATATTGATGAGGTCAAATTGTTTGTTAGCCTGGTATTCTTCTAACCCGCTTGTCCTGATGTCAAGCTTTAGTTCATTTCTTCCATATGCTGCCATTGATTCATTCGGTTCAACGCCATGGCAACGCCATCCTGCTGTTTCCAATCCTTTTAAAATAAAACCGGCCGCACATCCAACATCCAATACATCACCCGGTTTAGTATACTTTGATAATACCCTGGCGTAATTAATACCCGACTGGTACAACAGATCCTTTTCTTTCATGTAATTCGGATAACCATCTTTCCCCTCGAAAAAATATTCATCAGAATAAACTTCTGCCAAATGATTTTCTACATTTTTTAATTCGGTAAACCGGTGCCCGCATTTAGTACATTCTTTGATAGGATATCCCTTCTTGACAAGCAAGAGTTTTTTTTCTTCATTACAACTCATGAATGACTCACATGTCCGATCCGTTATACATGTTTGCTTATTCTGAAATGTTGATTCAACCATACAATTATATATTAAGAAATGGAATTAATAAGATTAACCATTTTCTCTGTTACATTTTTTCCGAAAATATCCTGTTGTTCTTTTGGCGGACTGAAATCCAATATTTTTGCTGCTATCGATGTATCAGTTGGATTAACAAGGCAATTCCACTTTTCCTGGACTGTTTCTATCCACTCTGTTTCCGTACGCAATGTGATACATGGTTTCCGAAGTATGTACGCTTCCTTCTGGATACCACCCGAGTCTGTAATAATTCTCTTTGAAAAATATTCAAGTGATATAAAATCCAGGTATCCCTGTGGCTCGGTCAATATAATATTAGAAGGGACCTTATAAGAACTACCCAACATTTTTCTTGTGCGTGGATGAACAGGGAAAATAATTTCCTCTCCTAATTGTTGAAGCTGGTTAAGGATACTTTCCAATATACTTGTATCATCAACATTATAATTCCGATGAAGCGTTAATAAATTAAAGGTTTTATTCTCAAGCTTCATATCTTTTATGACAGTAGATCTTTGAAGTGCGATCTCCATATTGTTCTTCATGGTGTCTACCATAATATCACCAGTGAGAAAGCTTATTCCTTCAAGCCCTTCCTTTTTAAGTATTTGAATGCCTGTTTCAGTGGGAACAAATAAATATTGGGAAACATGATCTGCCACGATCCGGTTTATTTCTTCGGGCATGCTTCGGTTGTAACTGCGAAGCCCTGCTTCAATATGGATTAAGGGAATATTTAATTTAGATGCAGCCATTGCACCCGCCAGTGTAGAATTTGTATCACCAAAAATGATAACCATATCAGGCTTTTTTTCCATCATTGCTGATTCAAGCTTGATCATCATTTCACCTGTCTGAACAGCATGACTTCCTGTACCGGTTCCCAAATGAATATCTGGTTTTCTTATTCCAAGATCAGTAAATATCTTCTCTGACATGGCATAATCATAGTGCTGGCCGGTGTGTACAATACATTCTTCATGCAGGTCTGCAAGCCCTGCTGATAAAGGCGCAAGCTTGATAAATTGAGGCCGGGCTCCTACTATTGAAAATAACTTCATATTGACTTACGCTTTAAGAGCGATTATTTTGCGGTCCTTTGAAAGCCTTCCTGCAAATTCTCCCATTGGTAATAATTCAAAATGCTTTTTCATGATGTTCATGGCGATCTCAAAGATCTTTAGCTTTCGATCGCTGTGAATATTCATACCAGGAAAGAATGCAAGGGAGGGGACAACATCTTTCCCGATCAGGTCTAACGGATGCAATAAATAACTGGGCTGGGTACCTGTTATTTTGCACATAAAAATGGAGAATCTCAGGTACATTTTCATCAAACCCATGGAAACGTTGCTTATGTACAATAAATAACTCTGGTGAAAAGGTATTTTGAAGACGGGCATTGTTGTTACCGGTATCTCCATTAATTTTTTCTGGCTCTCAAATTTCCAGGTGAATGGCTTTAACGGATAGAATCCTTCTTTAAAAGAGCCAAACAATTCTTTCCTGCTTTCTTTTTCCTCTTTTGTAAGCTTCGACTTCCAAAAATAATATCGCCTCATCAACGGTGATATATAAGTTGGAAGCAAGGAAGCATCAAATATATAATTACGCTTTTCAAGTACCTCCAGCAAATCATTGCTCCAGCTAAACCCCGGACCACGAAACATGACAGTTCGTTTACCTGTAGCCGTGAGTATAGCATCCTCAGCTATAATTATTTCTTGCTCGATCTTTTCCTTGGAATATGTTTTAAGCCATGATTCATGATGAAAAGAATGGTTTGCCACTTCATGGCCGCGATCAACAATACTCTTTAATACTTTGTGATTCTTTTCAATTGCAGCATCCTGCCCAACAATAAAGAATGTGATCTTTATATCAAGCTTATCCAACACATCTAGCGTGATGGGCAAAACCACTTCAAGGTAAGAAGGAAATGTTTCCCAGCCTTCGTCTCCATGTACTTTCATATATGACCATTGATCATCAAGGTCCAGGGAAATGCTGGCAAGCAATTTTTTCTTTTTCATTACTTAATTATTTCCTCCAATTTCGTTTCAGCCACCCTAACGGTCTCATTTACATTCAATGTTCCGTCCTTTATGTGGGAAGTATTAACTATATATACGTTGGGGATGGATGTTCTCACATCAGGCAAATGCTCAGAATAATCCAGCCTTGCAACAGTGATCACATGTTTGGCACGTGCGACGCCGACAAACTTGATATTTTCACCTGTTAACCAGGGATACATTTTTTTAAAATTATCGATAAAGTACATTTTTATCAAGTCATCGGATTGCTCGAAAAGAGGGTCATTGGCAACCACATATTTAGGCAGGTATATAAGTGAATGCCCGCCCAACGCGTCTCTATCTACAAGTGCTGTCATTTCTATTACACCGGTAAAAGGTATCTGTGAATCTGTGATGTTGGTCACATAAAATGGACTAACCGGTTTGTCCAGCAATACAGAAACGCATATTACTCCAAGATATTCTATATTATTAAGCCTCTCCGTTTCCTTTTGAGAAAGACCTGTACATAACCTTGCGGCGAGCGATGAAGGTAATGTAACCACAACTTCATCAAATTCTTCTGCCGTACCATTTGTAAGGATAATTGATGGCCTGTTATTCTGTGTAGTTTTGATTTCTTTGGCGGCATGATTTGTTTTTATAGATACGCCTTCCGCTACCAGGGTTTGCTTAAATGCCTGGATAACATTTTTATATCCACCCGTAACAAAACCAAACATTTCCTTTTTTAGACCGCTTCGCCTGGCCCCGTATAATCTTTGAATTGTTGCCCAGATAAAAACAGCAGAGGTTTTTTCATAGCTTTCACCAAGCTTTGCACGCAACAAAGGCAACCATATCTTATTATATGTATTGGCTCCAGACCACTTTCTAAGCCATTCCGTAACAGGTACTTTTTCAAGCTTTTTCCAATCTTTGATTTTTGAAGCAACAATGATGGTTAGTCCAAGCCGGAATTTATCGATAAGATTTAATGTCGGGAATTTCAGGAATTCAATTGTATCAGACATGGAGTACAATTTTCCTTTCATGTAAAAACCTGTTTTTGTTTCTACCCATTCGATCTTATCTTCTAACCCGATATCCTTTAAAATGTTTCGTGTCCGAAAATCGGAGAGGAGTATAACATGATAAAATTTATCCCATTCTACTTCCATTCCGTTTACGGGCATTTTCCATGAGCTTACCAATCCCCCTAGCTCAGGTGCAGATTCAAATATTGTTACTTTATGGCCTTGTTGTGATAACCTGTGAGCGAGTGTCATGCCCATAATGCCGCCACCAACAATTCCCCATGTCTTAGGTTTCATTATATTTAGAGGATAAATTGTTTTTGCCAATCAATAGTAACGTTCAGGCCTTTTTCGAGGTCCCATTCCGGTTCAAAATCAAATGTTTTGCGCAGCTTGGTAATATCGGGAACTCTTCTCATTACGTCTTCATAATTTCCAAAGGTAGAATAGGGGATATAATTCAATTGCGGTTCGGAGTTCTGACCATTTACCAGTTTCCAGATCAGGATCGCGAGTTCTTTGATCGATATTTCTGCATCTGATTTAGGGCCGGTATTAAATATCTCGTTATCGGATTTGTTATTTTCTATGCAATGAACCAATGCGTTCACGGTATCATCAACATACGTGAATGTCCGGGTCTGTGATCCGTCTCCATGAATGTCGATCGTTTCTTTTTTAAATGCTTTCTCTATAAATACAGACTGGGGACCTCCCCACCAACTCAGATTCTGGTGTGGCCCATACGACCCAAAAAAGCGTGTGATCGTATACGGTAGCCCGTATTCATCATGGTTTGCAATGATGTATTGCTCGCCGTACATTTTTGATAATGCATAAGCCCATCGCTTCACTGTTGTTGGTCCCATAACAAGGTCAGAGCTTTCTGCAAAGGGGATGTTTGGATTTTTACCATATACATCAGAAGTAGAAGCGAACAATATTTTAGATTTATCCATGATGCACTTATGGACAACGTTTCTTAACATGAGGTAATTTTCATCCAATGTTCTAAGGGCATTTGTATACCGTGGGATCTTTTGTGAAGCCAGGTGAACGATAATATCTGCTTTCACATCTTTTAGAATAAGAGGATTTGCAATATCTCCCATGATAAACTGAAAATTTGCATGGCTTTGAATTCCTTCCACATTCCGCATGAACCCATAGTTAAGGTTATCCATTCCAATTACGGTATGCCCCCTATCCAATAGTTTTTTTGCCAGATTAGAACCAATAAATCCTGCTGCGCCTGTTATTAATACTATCATATTCTATTTTTAATCCTCAAATGATATTAACGAAAACTAAAAAGCATTCTTATCTCCCTTTAACACATAATAAACCGTAAGAAAAAGTATTTGTATGTCCAGCCACAGGTTCCAATTCTCTAAATACCATACGTCTTTATCAACCCTCATTTTGATCTGATCGGGATTAGTGATCTCTCCACGATAACCATTGATCTGCGCCCAACCTGTGATCCCAGGTTTTAAGAACTGGCGTATCATATATTCGTCAACTATTTTAGAATAATCGTTTGTATGTTTAAGCATATGTGGCCGCGGGCCTACAAGACTCATCTCCCCCTTAAACACATTTAAAAATTGTGGAAATTCATCCAGGCTTGTCTTTCGGATAAACCGGCCAAAGCCTGTTACCCTGGAATCATTAGAAGTTGCCTGCTTCAGATCTGCATCTGTATTTGAGCGCATGCTTCGAAACTTGAGGCAGTAAAACGATTTTTTATTTTTGCCGGTACGTAATTGCCTGAAAAAAACCGATTGGCCTGTCTCAAGATAAATTATGAATGCAAACAACGGCACCATCCAGGATAGAAAAAAGACGATTACAAACAGGCTTATGACAATATCCAATATTCTCTTTTTAAACCTGTTGCCAACGTCATCCAAAGGTTCACTTCGTAATGAAAGGATCGGCAGGTCGCCAAAATATTCTATGTGAACCTCTCTTGTTATGAAAACTGCAAGATTAGGTACGATTTTAAACCTGATACATTCCTTTTCTGCCTGGTACATCAGGTTGTATATCTCGTTATTCTGTTCAGGCGTTATCGTAGAAAATATCTCCTGCACATCCATTTCTTTCGCCACTTGTAAGGTATCACTTAGGTCAGCCAGCACCGGGTAATGGGATAATTCATTTATATTTTTATTGTCCTCGATAAAACCCATTAATTGCGTATTGATCCCGTCTTCCTCAAAATAATTTGCCAGCTTCTTAGCTGTATCGTTATAGCCAACGATGATCACTTTTTTTGTAAGGTGATGACTGTGTTTAAAATAATTTTTAATCCCGAGATACAAAAATCTATTCATTAAAAGGCCAAGACCAAAACTCCCAATGCTTGACATGATAAATAACCGGGAAAGGTCGAATTCTCTTGAGAAGAATAAATAAAATAAAAGCAAGATCAGCCACACCACATAAACCTGCACGGTGCGTTTAAAAAAATATTCAAAATTCAGAATAACACTTGTGTTGTACGTTCTCAGGAAAAAGGACAACACCAACCATAATCCTATTGATATTCCCCAATATAAAACATAAGAGTCTGCATATTCGGGAGCGATGGTCTTAACAATAATTATCTGGCATAAAAAGTAAACGAAACTCAATATCACAAGATCAAGAATGATCAGTGTCTTTTGAAGATATCGTTCGAACTGTTTATTCATTAAAAGTTAAATGGTTTCATCCTTAAATTTGATCCTTTTAATTCTACTTACAGATATTGCTCTATTAAAGATTTTGTTTCCTTTATGTGTGATTTCGAAGAGGCGCCAAACAGAACCGATTCTATCCTCGGAAATTTTCCGAGGTATTCTATTGCTTCATTCGGTCCCAAAGCACCTGCCGCCAATACCTGCATTGCTATTGGCCTGAATTCCTTTTCCTGCAGGTATTTTTCATACACTGTTAATCCACCGGCCATTCGAAATCCGATCTTATTAATGGAAGAGCAAATGATCGGATTTTTTATTCCTATGGAATTAAGTGTATCAAGCAAAGCTGGCATATTCATCGTTATATATCCAGGCTCTGCATTATACTTTTTACGGATATACTCATCATACTCCGCAAAAATGTCATACATCCTTAGTCCAAGGATCATATCCACCAGAACATTCTGTATAAAGATAACCGGTGTTTTAATTCCCTTGAACATTTTCATTTCCGCGTCAATGAATATCTCCATTAGCTTTCCAAAATCCTTGCTTAAATATGCCATGCCCCCTTTTGCAAAAGTTCCAAAAATATTTCCGGGTACATATTGCTTTATGGTTCCCATAATGCCTAGCTCTGTTACTGCATTTGCGTATTTATGGGCATACGGCATACAGGGGAATATCTTAAAATCCTTGTATTTTTCCATATCCGCACATAAGTGATCGCATATATTTGCAATTCTATCATGTGTAGTACACATAAACGTTGTAATTCCCAAATCAATTGCCTGATCAAGAACGTTTATTATCGAAGAATCATCTTTGAAGCGGATAGCCTGTGCCCTTGACTTCTCGTCTGAAACGTGGTTTACAGCAAAGAACTGGTTATCACCAAATAAAACCTTGTCCATCTTAATTTTGTTTTGCTTTATCCAGGATCATTTCAATAACTACATCTGTATAGAATCCCTGTTCGAATGTGTTATACGTTCCCTGCTTTTTATTTATGATATTGTCTATAAAATAATCGATCTGTGCACTGTATTCTTCGCCTCTTAAATGATAATTAACGGGGAGCGCAAATTCAGTTATGTATTTTGTTGTCCAGCCTTTATCAAGCTTTTCTTTTTCGTTTGCATCCTTTAAAAATATCCTAATCTCTGTTGCATCACAAATGATCTTACCTTTTTTTCCTTCGATGATAAGCGATGTTGACATTTTCCTGTACGTTTCATCACTCCAGTTCACAAGCAATACACCGCTTATTTTATTTTCTAAGGTCATCAGGGAATAAACCGCATCATCAACTCCTTTAGAATAAATACTTTTCAATAATGCACCATTGATCTTCGTAGGCCGGCCTATAACTTCCTGTATGAGATTAACAACATGCGATGCAAAATCAAACATGCATCCCCCTCCCTCTTCCGGCCTGGAGCGCCATGTGCCACCTTTCTCTTTTGTAACCACCGGGCCGTAAGCTTCCCCGGTAAAATGAAATATTTCACCGATCACATTTGCCTTAAGTAAGCGTCCCAGTTCCCGGAAAGTTCCGATAAAATGATTGTGATATCCTACCTGGTTTATAAGTGAATTCCTCTTTGCTATTTCCACTAAAACAGCGCCTTCTTTGGAAGTAAGGCTAAATGGCTTTTCACAAAAAACATGAATTTGTTTTTCCAGGGCATACTTAACCATGGGGAAATGATATTTTGTTGGGGTTGCGATCACAACAAAATCTAAATTTTCCTTTTCAAACATCTTCAAATAATCACTATAGGTATTTACCCGGGTATACTTTTTAAATGCATCCAATACCAGTGAAGATGTGTCACAAACAGCCACAAAATCAACAGCTGGATGAGCGCCTACGATCGCGGCATGGGATATACCCATTTTACCTAACCCAATAATTCCACCTTTCAACATAATCCTATTTTTTTAATAATTCTATGTACTCGTCTGTAATTGTTTCCCAGTTAAAACGCGCCGAAACATCTGCTTTTCCAATTGTTGAATGCTTCAAAATCAAATCCTGGTTGTCCAATGCATATTGAAGTTTCTCATTTAAAGAATCTGCATCTCCAGATTTGAAATGGATAGCGTTGTCTTTTGTAATAAATGTATTTTCTACAATATCCGAACAAATCAGCGGAGTTCCCAGCCCCATCACCGTTAGTATCACAGGAGAAAGCCCTTCTATAATGGAAGGTTGAATATATGCATAACAATTTTGCATTAAAATGTTTGTATCATCACCATATACATACCCAGGAAAAATTATCCGGGGGTCTTTACTATTTTTTATGGTTATCTCATACTCGCTTGGATTGGGCGAGCCTCCTATCAGAACTAATTTCTTATTCGTTTTTATTTTTTCAAAAGCTTCTATCAATAAATGAATTCCCTTATCCGGAATAAAGCGTCCTACAAATAAAAAATATTCTTTGGGTTGAACACCTATCTTTTTAAGAATCTCAAAGTTGGCTGGAGGCTGCCTCACCTCTGAACCATAAGGAATGAAATTGAAGGTTCGCTTAAATTTTTTCTCAAAATATTCCTTTGTAAAAATATTGTCGAAAACTACTTTATTAGGAAAGTATGCGGTAATATAATTTGAGAACATGTAAAACAATTTGCCGTACCATGGCCATTTATCCCTTTTCCAATCCATTGCAAATTGACTAACAACCACTCGTTTTCCAGAAGCACGCAAAAGCATAGCCCAAATACTATTTGCGCCGCTATGCAAATGAACTACGTCTGCAGTATTCCGAAAGATAACATCAAAAGTTGCTTTTGCTGAGTGGACAAGAGTATCAAAGCCTGCCTTATTTACTGTTTTAAAGTATTTCAACCTGATGCCCTGGTATGCAGTTTCCTGCTGATCATTATCACCAGGATATATTCTGCAATAGGCTATAAGGTCATGGCCCCTTTTTATTATACGCGGATATAATTCAAATGCAAATTTATCTGACCCGGCTGCACCGGCTTTTGGGGGAATTCCCCGAAACCCACCAAATGCAGCAATTCTTAACTTGTCCATAATTAATCAAGGTAGCCGATGTAATACATATTTAAATATTCTTTTAATGCCACCTTCCAATCCTGCATTAAATTAAGATCCCGCAATACCAGCTTCCTGTTAACCAATCGCTCGCTCGGTGGACGCTCTGCATAATATATGTCCTTAAAATAATCTGAATTTACAACAGTTATTTTTACTGAATCCTGCAAATTCAACATGTTCAATAACTCACCTGCTACTTCCAGCCGGCTTGTTTGTCCGCCACACACCATGTTATACAATCCCCAATATTCGTTTTCGATCAATGCCTTAACATTCTTTGCAAAATCGTGCGTAAAAGTTGGTGTGCCATCCTTATCATCAACAATAAAAAGTTCTTTCTTACCTTCTTTTAATTGCTTCATTAATTTTTGAATGAACTTCTTGTCTTTTTTTGGACCGGCGCCCATCATCCAGCCTGCCCTGCAAACAAGGAAACGTTTTGCATTTTCCGCTACATAGCGTTCGCCCATATACTTTGATCGTGCATATACGCCGAGTGGATTTGGAAGATCCCAATCATCATACAGATCTTTTTTTCCGTCGAAGATCCCCGCAGTACTAATATAAAGTAATGGAATATCAAGCTTGTTAGCAAGGTAAACTGCATTTTCAACCGCCAAAGTATTTGTGAGGTATGTGTCATCGGCGTTCTCTTCGCAGAACTCCAGGTCTGTATATGCCCCCAGGTGAAAAAGATAATCAGGTTTAAAGTCCCATACATCTTTTTTATATTCCTCCAGGTTTCTAAAGTCTAAAAAGCTAAGCCATTCTTCATTCACATCCTTATCGGTGCACTTTAACTGGAACTCATCTTTAAACACTTTATGAAATGCTTCACCAAGCATTCCACCGGCACCAGCCATGTATATCTTTTTTTTAGTTGACATTAACTTCTATATTATTTATAATTGAATTTAGTTTTGACCAATGATTCTCAAAATTCACAATATCATAAACGTGCTTCCTTGCTGCACAGCCCATTTCATTAATTAAGTTTTCGCTGTTCCATAGTTCAAGTAATTTTTGCCGGAGATCATTCACGTTCCCCGGTTCAAATAAGAAACCTGTTTCTCCATGAATTACCAGTTCCGGTATCCCGCCGATCCGTGAACCAACTACCGGCTTGGAAAAGAGAAAACTTTCAATGATCGAGAATGGAAAGTTTTCATACCATTCCGAAGGGCAAACGACAAATCTCGACCTCATCGTAAGTTCAAAAACCGATCGCTTATCCTGGAATCCAAGAAATTCAATATTAGTTAAACTTCTTTGCTTCACAATTGACCTGAATTCCTCCTCAGCCGCTCCCGCTCCAACAATTTTCAAACGGATGCCGGAATCGGCTACAGCATTGATCAACGTCCTGACGCCTTTTA
>JBDSDG010000090.1:0-4299 GCA_039920685.1 Ferruginibacter sp. | reverse complement strand
AGTGCCCGGGACTGGATTCGAACCAGCACATCCTTGCGAACGCTGCGACCTGAACACAGTGCGTCTACCAATTTCGCCACCCGGGCAGGAGTATAGCAAATTTAATGGCTTAATGACTTGTAAAAATACTTAAATATCCCTGTTTCTCCAGCCCGTAAGTAGAACACCAGAGATCACAAGAGCGGTTCCTGCGATCTGGGCAAACAATAGCTTTTCTCCCAAAATAAAATGAGCCTGGAGAATGGTTGATACCGGCCCGACACTTGAAATAATCGCTACATTATTTGAACCTATCTTTTTCAAGCCGTTAGAAATGAAAAATGTTGGGATCACAGTTGCGATAACTGCGATCATCAAACCATAACCAAGAATAGGATTAGTGAAATGATGTACTGCACTTCCGGCAACAAAATAATGAGTGATCACACCAACGGCTGCAGCCGTCATTGTATAAGCAGTAAATTTTGTCGCACCAACCATTGGGATCAGCCGGCCACTGCCAACAAGGTATATCGCAAAAGTAACAGCGCAAAGAAAAATAAAAAATGTACCCAGATAAAAATTGGGATCAGATGAATCCAGTTTCATTTCACTAAAATATGCAATGCCTATTCCAAGATAAGTTAACAATAATGCGATTCTTTGGATACGGTTTATTTTCTTTTCATAGATCGCGGCATTTAAAAGGATCGCAAAGGTTGGATATAAAAAAAGTATAAGCCTTTCAAGTCCGGCGGAGACGTACTGTAAACCTATAAAATCAAATAAGCTGCTGAGATAATATCCAATAAACCCGAGAAAAATAATTTTCACCCATTGCAAAAGGGTAAATTTTACATTACCAGGTTTGCTACTGTAAAATGCTGCAACAATAATATAAAATGGAACTGCAAAGGCCATTCGAAGTGCCAATAATGTGATAGCATCCACATCTGTATTGGCAAAAGCCAGCTTTACAAAAATTGCTTTCGTGCTGAAAAGAATAGAGCCGATAAATGTAATTATAAAACCAACAGTATAATTCTTATGCGAAGCCTCATTCATACGATCTTACTAATTATACCGCCACATTAAAATCTCTCAAAGCATCATTTAAACTTGTTTTAAGGTCTGTGCTCGTTTTTCGTTTTCCAATGATCAATGCACAACTTACACTGTATTCACCTGCAGTGAATTTTTTTGTATAGCTGCCCGGTATTACAACTGATCTTTCCGGCACTATGCCTTTCATCTCAACCGGTTCACTTCCACTAACATCAATGATCTTTGTAGATTGTGTAAGCACAACATTTGCTCCAAGGACCGCTTCTTTTTGAACCCTTACTCCTTCCACAACAATACTACGGCTGCCGATGAAACAGCCATCTTCAATGATCACTGGTGATGCCTGTAATGGTTCCAGCACTCCACCAATGCCTACACCACCGCTAAGGTGTACATGCTTTCCAATCTGCGCACAGCTTCCAACAGTCGCCCACGTATCAACCATTGTTCCTTCATCTACATACGCTCCAATATTAACATAAGAGGGCATCAACACTACATTCTTTGCAAGATAAGCGCCATAGCGTGCAATGGCATGTGGAACAGCCCTTACACCCAGCTCTTTGTAATGGCTTTTTAATTTCATTTTATCATAAAATTCAAATGGTGGCAGTATATACGTTTCCATTTGTTGAATACCAAAATATAACAGGATCGCCTGTTTTACCCATTCATTTACCTGCCAGCCATTGCCTGAAGGCTCAGCAGTACGCAATCGCCCTCTGTCTACTTCTTCTATAACCGTTCTTACTGCATTGCTGTATTCATCATCTTTTAGAAGTTCCCTGTTTTTCCAGGCCTCAAGTATATGTCTTTGAAGATCCATTTCTTTTTTACAAATGTAAACATGATAAAAGAATATGGCAAATTACTGGCGGGAAGCAAAGGATATACGGCTGTGCGTGTTAATTGATAACTTTGCCCATCGGTGAAAAAAATATTGATCATACAAACAGCTTTCATAGGGGATGTAGTGCTGGCAACAGCAATGGTGGAAAAATTGCATCTATTCTTTCCTTCGGCATACATTGATTTTCTTGTTAGAAAGGGAAACGAGTCTTTGCTGAACAATAATCCTTTTTTACATGAAGTATTAATATGGGATAAAAAAAGCAATAAAAATAAAAACCTATTTTCTGTCATAAAGAAGGTCCGTGGGAATAAATATGATATTGTAATAAATGCGCAAAGATATTTTTCAACCGGGTTACTTACGATCTTTTCAGGCGCAAAGCAAACGATCGGGTTTAATAAGAATCCGCTGAGTGTATTGTTCGGTAAAAGGATAAACCATGTATTCGACCTGCAGCATAAATTGCATGAAGTTGAGCGAAACAACGAATTGATAAAACACCTAACCGACGATACCCTTATCATGCCCGCTTTGTATCCTTCAATTGGAGACATTCAATTTATCCAGGAATATGTGAATGAACCTTTCATCACAATAACGCCATCAAGCATTTGGTTCACAAAAAAATACCCATTGGATAAATGGAATGATATGATCCGTAAAATTCCTGACTCTTATAATATTTATTTATTAGGAGGAAAAGAAAATTACGAAGAGTGTGAATATATTTTAAGAAATGTATCGAACAAAAAAATACATATTTTGGCCGGTAAGCTCAGTTTCCTGCAGTCTTCTGCGCTGATGAAAAAAGCTAAGATGAATTATGTGAACGATAGTGCACCAATGCATTTTGCTTCTGCAACAAATGCTCCTGTTACTGCGGTTTATTGTTCTACTATACCGGCTTTTGGATACACTCCCTTGTCCGATAGATCATTTATTATAGAAACAAAAGAACAGCTTTCATGTCGTCCATGTGGAATTCACGGCAGAAGTTCCTGCCCGCTTGGCCATTTTCGATGTGCGTATGGAATTGAAACATCCCAATTACTTGTAACAATCAACTTGTAATGCTTATTCAGGATGATATAGAATCATGCATAACTGTCCTGCATAAGGGCGGCCTCATCCTTTATCCGACTGATACTGTCTGGGGCATCGGTTGTGATGCAACAAACGATTCAGCGGTGGCAAAGATCTATGCCTTGAAGAATAGGAATGAACAAAAAAGCATGATCATATTGTTAGCTGATGAAAAAGATATTATAGATTATAGCGCACAGGCTTCCCTGAGTGTATTCGATTATATAAAAGGAGCACAGAAGCCTGTAACTGTTATCTACAGTGACGCACGAAACCTGGCTCCTAATTTAATAAACGCTGATGGGAGTGTCGGAATACGTGTAGTGAAGGATGAATTCTGCAGAAGGCTGATCCTTGCCTTCGGTAAACCAATAGTTTCAACCTCTTCTAACATTTCAGGATACCCCGCGCCGTTAGTCTTTAATGATATAGATGTAAAAATAAAAGGCGGTGTTGACTATATTGTGCAACACCGCCAGGCTGATCAGGAGCCATCCACGCCTAGTACAGTTATTAAACTCAATGAGGATGGCACGTATCGAATTATAAGGCCGTAATTATAAGGTAAACCCAAGTCCTAACTGTATCGTCTGACTCTTCCATTTATCACGATCATCAATATCATTCAGGTTATTCAACCCTACCGCATATCTACCATACAACCTTATTTTGGAAATGTTCAATTGAAGTCCCGCAATCAAGCTGAAATCTCCTTTCTTGAACGCATCCTTACCGTTTTGTAAAATGGTATTGCCTTGATCCATGAGTATTCCAAATTGCGGGCCCGCCTGCAAGGAAACAAATTTGTTTGGTTTATAACTAAGCAAAATGGGGATTGAAATGTACTTTAGCTGGATCTTTGAGATCTTACTGAAACTATTTAAATTATAAACTTCACTGAAATTACTGCTGGTATCAATGTTTACCTGGCTAAAAAAAACTTCAGGTTGTATACCAAATTTTGGAGATAACCCTAATTCGGTAAAAGCACCAAGATGATATCCATATGAGAACTTATCATCAAATGATTTACCCGTTAATTTTTTAATGTCGGCACCACCTTTAATTCCAATTTTAAATGTTTGTGAGAAAGCGTTGTGGGTAGAAATGACCATGATCAGAATGGCAAAGGGAAGCAAGATCTTTTTCATTGTTTAGAATTTTATTTCGAAATAATTCTCAAGTTATATGCCAAAGGAAATACTACAATGAATACAATTGTTAATTAGGAAACAATTTTAGAATGTATAACTAAGAGTGACAGAATAAACAGTTGTGAAGTGCGTGTCAGTTGTTTCAGGAATGTAATAATCAAAATA
>JBDSDG010000089.1:0-4652 GCA_039920685.1 Ferruginibacter sp. | reverse complement strand
GATGTTTTTAAAAAAATAATGGATATTAATTTTTTCGGAACTGTATATTGTACCAAGCTTGCACTTGATTCTATCATTGAAAGAAAAGGAACGATCGTAGGAGTATCCTCTATTGCTGGTTATCGTGGACTCCCGGGCCGGAGCGGTTATTCGGCAAGTAAGTTTGCGGTGAACGGTTGGCTTGAAGCAATAAGGACAGAATTGCAGGATGAAGGTGTCAATGTAATGTGGGTAAGCCCAGGCTATACCAAAAGCAATATACGAAATGCAGCATTGGACCACAATGCAGAAATGCAAGGAAATTCACCAATGAATGAAGACGAACTTATGAGTCCTGAAGAATGCGCCAGGATCATTATAAAAGCGATCGAAAAAAGAAAAAGAACGCTTGTACTTACATTTAAAGGAAAGCAAACTGTTTTCATGAATAAATTTTTTCCATCGCTGACTGACCGGTTCACTAAAAAATTCTTTCTTAAAGACGGAAAGCTGTTGAAATAAGAACAATTACGAAAGCATAATTAGCAAGATACATGGTCATTACCCTGACAAGCGATATAGGTGAGCAGGATTTTTTAACAGGAGCAATTAAAGGCCGCTTGTTACAAGCGAATGACGCATTTCGTATAATAGATATAACGCATTCACTTTCGCCATTCAATTACCCACAAACAGCATACGTTTGCAGGAATGCGATCCGCAACTTTGCGACCGGTACTTTTCATCTTGTATTGGTAAACCTGTTTGACCAAAAACCGGAACATCTTTTATTCGCGGAACACAATGGCCATTATATTGGATGTGCAGATAATGGCCTCCTCACGATGGTTTTGGAAGAAACTCCACAAAAAGTTGTTGCCCTTCCGCTTGGAAAAACAAACCAAAAGAATACATTATTCTGCATTTCTGTTTTTGCTAATGCATTCAACAAAATACTGGAAGGGAAGAACATTGAAGATACCGGCGATCCTGTATCTATACTTGTAAAAAACCCTTTAAAGCCATTGCTTGGCACGGACTATATTGAAGGCCAGATCATTTTTATCGATAATTTTGAGAACGTTATCGTTAACATTACAAAGGATGAATTTGAAGCACAGCGAATCGGCAGAAGTTTTACCATTGTGTTTAAAAGAGAAGAAGTGATAGATAAGATAAGTGAGACTTATGCAGATGTAGCAGAAGGGGAAAAACTTGCTCTATTCAATTCAGCCGGGTACCTGGAAATTGCAATCAATAAAGGAAACGCTGCAGGGCTATTGGGGTTACAAGGGTTTTCCGAAAAGCAACAAATGTATGCGCAACAACAATTCAACAATAAAAATTTATTCTATCAAACAGTAAAAGTATATTTTCAATAATTCACCAGATAAAATCACAACAATGAAAAGATCATTATTAGCTCTTGTTTTAGCAGGAAGCTACCTTGTTTCAACTGGCCAGGTAAAAATGCCGCAGCCCTCTCCCACTCAATCACTAAAACAGGATTTTGGAATGGGAAGTATTGAATTGACCTATTCGAGGCCAAGTGCCAAAGAGAGAAAAATATTCGGAGAACTTGTGCCGTATAACAAGCTGTGGCGCACAGGTGCTAATAGCGCAACGATCATAAAATTCTCAGATCCTGTTGAGATAAAAGGAAAAAAAATAGATACGGGCTCGTACGCATTATACACTGTTCCGGGCCCTGAGACATGGGATGTGATACTCAATAAGGGCGTTTCTAACTGGGGTGTTGACGGATACAGTGAAACCGCTGATGTGGTAAGGTTTTCCGTTCCTTCAATGAAAATGATTAACACGATCGAAACCTTTACGATGCAGTTTGCGGATATCAAGCCGGAAAGCATCAGCCTGCAGATCCTTTGGGATAAGACCGCAGTAGATATCCCGATTACAACAAATATCAAAGACAAGATCAAAGCACAGATCGACAAAGCAATGCTTACTGATAAGAAGCCATACTGGCAGGCTGCACAGTTTTACAATGAATATGAAAAGAATAGTGCTAAGGCTTTGGAAAATGCAACTAAAGCAACAGATGAAAATCCCAAAGCTTTTTGGATCTGGCTTTATAAAGCAAAAATTCAAAAGGAAATGGGCGACAAACAAGGAGCACTGGCAAGCGCAAAAAAATCTTTGGAACTTGCAACAGAGCAGAAGAACGACGATTATGTAAAAATGAATGAAGAGCTTATCAAGAAATTAAAATAGATTCTTCTTTACGATTGAATAAAGTTGATAGGGCAACCTGTCAACTTTATTTTTTTATGATACTGCGAGCCGTCGCTTCATAAATAACTGCATCAATGTGCTAAGGAAAACTACCAATAGTGCCCCAATTACATTTAACCAAAGGAATGAGATCACATCTTTATAGTAGATATAGATAACAAGGATTTCAGAGATCAGTGCAGCGATAAAAACTGCGTGTCCTCTTATCCATTTTAACCAGAATGCGACTAAAAAGATGCCAAGTATTACGCCATAAAAAATAGATCCAAGTATATTGACGGCCTCTATCAAACTGTTTCCGATATTCTTTGCAAACATTGCTATGATAATGCTGAATATTCCCCAGGCAAGCGTATACCATTGCGATATTTTATAGTAATGCAGATCTGTTTTTTCTTTTACAAAAAGCCTTTTATGAAAATCTACAACTGTACATGCAGCCAATGAATTCAATGCTGCTGCGATACTTCCCCATGCAGCAAGGAATATGATTGCAAAAATGATCCCTATTAATCCTATTGGTAAATTATCTTTTACAAACCGAAGGAAAATATAATTATTATCATTAACATCCTGACCGGGAAGCGCCTGCTTCATTATTTTTTTATAATCTTCTCTAAATGAGGCCGCCTCATTCATATTAGCATTTGACAAAGCCTGCTCATACTTAATTTCATTGGATAACAGCAGGTCTTTATAAGGGGTTTTCATTGCAAGCTGAACATTTGCATCATTGAAATAGATCGGTGCTTTTTTGTATTGATAAAAAGCGAATATCAATATCCCAAGCAATAAGATAAAAAATTGCATTGGCACTTTTACCAATCCATTCATTAAAAGACCGGTCTTGCTTTCTGTATTATCCTTCCCGGTAAGATAACGTCCTACCTGGCTATGATCAGTTCCAAAATAACTAAGTGCAAGAAAAAAGCCACCGATCATTCCGCTCCATATATTGTATTTATCCTTCCAGTCAAAACCATTTTCAGTGAAACCAGTTGTAATGATGTTCATCTTACCCTTTGATCCTGCCATACTCAAAGCGTCATTAAAGCCAACAGTTGATGGTAAAAGCTTAACGGCCAGGTATCCGACAATTATCAGAGAAACAAAAACGATGATCATCTGCAACTTTTGTGTATGCGCAACCGCTTTAGCGCCACCACTCATCGTGTATATGATCAGCAAACCTCCCATAACAAGGTTGGTATAATAAATATTCCAACCCATTAAAGAGCTTAATACAAGTGAAGGTGCAAAGATGCTGATCCCCGTGCTCAGACCACGGGAAAGCAGGAAAAGAAATGACGTCAGTGTTCTTGTCTTTAGATCGAACCGGTGTTCCAGGAATTCGTAGGCAGTATAAACTCTTAATTTACTAAAGACCGGAACAAAAAATATGCTGATAACGATCATGGCTAAAGGCAGCCCAAAGTAGTATTGTACAAATCTCATCCCATCGCTGTAAGACTGTCCAGGTCCTGTTAAAAATGTGATGGCACTCGCCTGTGTGCCCATGATGATTAACAAAACAAGATACCAGGGAAGGCTGCGGTTACTTAAAAAATATCCGTCAAGATTCTTTGTAGTGCGGCTTTTATATATGCCGTAAACAATGATGCCGCCGAGGGTAATAACTAATATGATCCAGTCTACCGGGTTCATGAATATTGCCGGGTTATAAAATAAAAGATAAAGATCTGCAATACAAGGAATGCGAAGACCGCGAGATACCATTTATTCCAATATGATTGTGGGCGCTTCATCTTTTTTTCATGTTGATGTATCGTTTTTTGCGAATTATTTTATGTAAGCTCTTTTATTAGCGATCAGGTTTGCAAATAACCTGTAAGCCCCTGGCACTGCTGCAGGCAATTCGCGAAAAAATACCAGCCCTGTATATACAAACCTGCCTTTTCCATAATCGGCAATGATCAAGCTTCCATTTTGTTCCTGTTCGCCAGGATCTTTCATTCCCAATATTTTTTTATAACTGGAATCAGTATTTTCAGCGTTGTAAATACTTCTCTCCTGTATCCATCCCTCAAAATCCTTTGAAGTTATTTTGTTTGGAAAATTCAGTGCGGGATGTTCCGGCAATAGAAAATTAACAGCAGCTGTTTCATCAGTGATACGGTTACGGCTAAGGGTAAAAGGATACGGAGCAATTTTTGCTTTCACCGGACCTATGGAATTGTTTGTATTATATTGGGTGAGCAATACACCTCCTTCTTTTACATACTGCATCAATGCATCATAGCTACTGCTAAGCCAATCGTGGATATTGTATGCCCTGATCCCGGTCACGATCGCATCAAACTGTTTTAAGTTCTTTGTTCGAAGATCAGCTTCTGTCAGAATAACAACTTTGTAACCCATCTGCTCCAATGCCTGAGGTATCTTATCCCCGGCACCGG
>JBDSDG010000088.1:0-16062 GCA_039920685.1 Ferruginibacter sp. | reverse complement strand
ACTCATTTGCATTTTTGTCAATGCTATAAGATCCCAGGCTATTGTGGTCATTGAAATTCCAACTGCTTCCAATAAAGCAATTAAAATCTGCTTCGTTGAATACAAGCGCTTGTACTTTTCCGGCAATGCCTTCAGTAACAACGGTCTGCAATTGCCAATTGCCATCGATAGACCTTTTATAGGTGCGGGCTTCTTTAGAAGTTGAACAGGAAACAAGAAAGAGAATGAGAAATAGCAGGTTAAGTACGAAGTACGGTCTTTTCATAATTGTTTTTTCCCTTTTGAATTTTCAATTATGGTGCCAAAGAGGGATCAAGACATATTTTGCTTACAACATACGTATGTTCAATGATGTATCCGGAAGAACTATACCAATGAAGATGGGCTATACAGCCGAGGTGAACTGTTTTAAAAATCTAACATCATTTTCGCTGAACATACGCAAATCCTTAACCTGGTAACTTAACATGGTAATTCTTTCCATGCCCATGCCAAAGGCAAAGCCCGTATACTTATTGCTGTCGATCTTACAATTATCTAATACTACCGGGTGAACCATCCCGCATCCAAGTATCTCTACCCAACCTGTTTTTTTACAAACATTGCAACCTTCACCTCCACAAATGAGACAACTGATATCCATCTCCGCACTTGGCTCAGTAAATGGAAAATAAGAAGGGCGAAACCGCACCTTAACATCATTGCCAAACATTTCCTTTACGAAAAAGTAAAGTGTTTGTTTTAAGTCTGCGAACGAAACATTCTCAGCAATATATAACCCTTCTACCTGGTTGAAAAAACAATGGGCCCTTGCGCTGATGGTTTCATTGCGATACACTCTTCCCGGACAAATGATCCGGAGAGGCAAAAACCCTTTTTCCATTTCACGAATCTGAACACTACTTGTATGTGTTCGTAACAGCCAATCAGGATTTTGATTTATGTAAAACGTGTCCTGCATATCCCTTGCAGGATGATTTTCAGGAAGGTTCAGGGCTGTGAAGTTGTGCCAGTCATCTTCGATCTCCGGGCCTTCTGCAACAGAAAATCCCAGTCGATGAAAAATGTCAATGATCTTATTCTGAACAATACTGATAGGGTGGCGGCTTCCCATTGGAAGAGAGTTACCAGGAAGAGTTACATCAATTCCTGGCTTGTCGTCATCGCCAGCGAAAGAATCAGTTAATCCATTTTGAAAGTTTTCAAATGCAGACTCAGTGAATAATTTAAATTCGTTAAGCAATTGACCTGCTTCTTTCTTTTTATCAGGAGCTACAGCTTTCATTTCTGACATGATCGTTTTCACCAATCCTTTTGTGCCAAGATATTTTATCCGGAAGGCTTCCAGGTCTTCTTTATTGCTCACGTTTGCCTGGCTGATCTCATCTTTGTGTTTTTGTACCTGTAACATCAAGCTTTCCATTTAGCAAAGATAAGGCTAACCCAAAAATTCAACAGGATGCTGCAATAAAACAATTCTATAACATTTAATGATCAAATATTTACGTGAACCTATCCATCTATTATCTACATAAGATAAACTTAAATTAACATGGACCCCGACTCGAAGATTCTGCTTCATTTGAACAATTTATCATTCAGGTTAAAAGAAGAAATGACGTTAATTTTGAAACTGTGAGCAATTATCACGGCACAACTAAACCTTAGCAATATTTTGCAGGTACATTGTTGAATTATTTATAATTTTAGCTCCTAAAAAATAATATTATGGCTTTGTTTAAATCCGGCAACCCAGCATTATCAGAGAATAAATTTCGTGATACCGTTCTTGCCGATGTCGTCACCCATGAGAATGCGATGACAGTAAAAGGCACATTAAATAAGTTTGGGTTTTTGTTTTTAATGGTTTTGGGAACTTCTTTTTATTCCTGGAAAGAGTTTGCAGAAGGTGGAAATGTTGTTCCGCTTATTTGGACAGGTGCAATTGGGGGTTTAGTGGTTGCCATAATAGTTACATTTAAAAAACAGTGGTCGCCTTACCTCGCTCCTTTATATGCATTACTTGAAGGATTGTTTATCGGGGCAATATCCTCCATGTACAATTCTGCTTTTGCAGAAAAAGCGCCAAACCTAATCATCAATGCTGTTGGATTAACATTTGGGGTTGCCATCGCGATGTATCTTTTATACAGTTTTAAAATCATCAAAGCGACGGAGAAGTTTAAATCAGTTGTTATCACTGCTACAGTTGGTATTGCAATTTTTTATGTAATAGTAATGGCACTGAATATGTTTGGTTATGATAACATGCCTTTCCTTCACGAAGGAAGTGCATTTGGAATTATATTCTCATTATTCGTAGTTACAATTGCTGCTTTAAACCTGATCCTTGATTTTGATATGATCGAAAAAGGATCTGAAATGGGGGCACCAAAATACATGGAATGGTATGGTGCTTTTGGTTTAATGGTAACCATCGTTTGGCTTTACCTCGAGATCCTTCGGCTACTGAGCAAGGTTAGTGGAAGAAAATAATTGTTGGGTGAATAAAGTAAACGTCTCTTAAAAAACTTTAAGTGGCGTTCATTTATATTTTATATTTCTTTTAATAACTGAATAACATTTTCTTTTATCACCTCTCTTACTTTATTAAATTCAGGCGGTTCCATATTTTTAGGATCCGGAATTTCCCAATCAATGAATTGCCTGGCTGGCATCCATGGACAAGCATCTCCACAACCCATTGTTACAACTGCATCGAAGGGAGCATATTGTTTTACATCATTAAGGCTTTTGCTTTTATGTTTTGAAAGATCATAACCAAATTCGCTCATTGCAATGATCGCTTTTGGGTTTATAATTCCGGACGGATCGCTACCCGCACTGTAAGCTTCCACAGTACTGCCTCCATAAATCTTTGCAAATGACTCACTCATCTGGCTGCGGTTACTATTCTCAATACACACAAAAAGGATCTTCTTTTTTATTTCAAATAAATTGAGATGCATTGCTTCTTCTTTCTAATAACAGGGTATCACGCCATTGTCCATTCATCCTCCCGATCCTTTCTCTTAGTCCAACAATTCTAAAGCCGGAAGCTTCATGCATTTTTACACTTGCAATATTTTCCAGGAATATGCCGGCTTGCAATGTCCATAAATTAAGTTCCTCGCTTTTATCTATCAGTGCCTGCAATAACATTTTCCCAAGTCCTTTTCCCCTTGCACTTTCACGGATGTACACACTAATTTCGGCCACTCCAGCATAAATACATCTACCAGAAACCGGGGTCAATGCACCCCAGCCCAATATTTCTGATCCTTCTATCGAGATAATCCTTGGTTCTTTTAAATGCGAATTATCCCAGTCTTTCCAGCCGGGAACAGATGTTTCAAAAGTAGCATGACCGGTGTCTATTCCTTCTCTGTATATCTGCCTGACTGCATCCCAATGTTCGGGAAGCATTTCAATTATTTTCATGGTCATAAAATTAAAGACTGCCAATATTGACAGGCCTGTGTTTTCTTAGCAGCAATCGTTTTCGGTGATGCAACATCCACTACCTGAAGTGCAGCAGGTTGGATCTTTTTGAATGTTCATGGCTTTACTTTCTATGGATAAAAAACCTAATACTAACAACATGGGGAACCAGGCTCGCAACAATTCCTATCATCCTTTGCCGGCTTTTCAGCATAAACAGTAATACTGGTGATCTTTGTTTCACTGGAGTTGTAGGCATTGATTTCCATTTCATCTAAATAATTTGCCAATATTTTCCGGGGAATATTAATTGGCTTACTTTTTTGCAAAGTAATATTTGCAAAGCCTGCTTTTTCAATGATCGCCAGATAATCGTTTTCCTGGATCGCACCGGAAATGCAGCCGGCATATAGTTCTGCTATCTCTTTCCACTTTACCGGAAGTTCTCCTTTCAATACAATGTCTGATATGGAGAAATGGCCGCCGGGCTTAAGAATGCGGAATACTTCGCTGAAAACCTTATGCTTGTTGGGAACAAGATTTAAAACACAATTGCTCACAACAACATCTGCTTTATCCGAAACAACAGGCATGTCTTCAATATCACCTTGCCGGAATTCAATATTTGTGAAACCCAGTTTATCGGCATTTATGCGTGCCCGTTGAATCATGGCTTCAGTGAAATCAATACCGATAACCTTTCCTGTATCCCCAACAAGCCTTCTGGCAATGAAGCAATCATTACCCGCGCCGCTTCCAAGATCTACCAGTGTATCACCTTCTTTTATTTTTGCAGATTCGGTAGGCAATCCACAACCTAAACCAAGATCTGCTTCTGCATTGTAACCCTCAAACTTTGAGTAATCTTCAGACATAATATTATATACATCATCTCCGCAACATGCAGTAGCACCGCAACATGAGGATGCATTCTGCTGTTGGGTTTGCCCCGCAATTGAGGCATACTTTTCTTTTACGAGGTCTTTGATCTGTGAATCATTTTTCATGACATTAATTTTTTATTTGAATATATAATTAGCAACAGGCTTTTTCATTCTTCAACTTAAGGTTATTGAAAAGAGAATTGAATTCCTGGTTAAACTTTTCAAAAGCTTTCCAATTGATACAATAACAGCTTCGCGGCCCGTCAATAGCGCCATCGATCAGCCCTGCGATCTTTAATTCTTTCAAGTGCTGGCTCACGGTTGACTGCGCTAATGGAAGTATCTCCACGATCTCACCACAGATACATTCATTATGTTGTGCCAATGCTTTTAAAATCGAAATTCGCGCCGGGTGTGCCATTGCTTTTGCAAATGCTGCGAGGTCCTGTTCCCTTTGTGTAAACGCTTCTTTTTTGTGTTTAGCCATTGATTTTAAAATCTTATATCGTAAATATACGATAAATAAAATTCCAATTCCAATTTTTTTAAATAAAAAACGGGTAATTGACCAGGCCTCATAATTTAGTTACAAAACCCTATTGTTACTCCCTGCCATCCAATAAATTGCCAAGTTCACCTAAAAGACTTCCTTCTTCTATCCGGTTATAAGATCCATATTGCATAATTCGACCGGCTAACCTGCTAATTGGAAGGGATTGGAGCCAAATCTTACCAGGACCCTGAAGCTTTGCAAAAAATAATCCCTCACCACCAAACATCCAGTTCTTTACACCACGGATAAATTCAATGTCAAAATCAACACTTGCGGTATATGCAACCACACAACCGGTATCCACTTTTAATATTTCTCCTGCCTGCAAAGTTTTTTCTACCACATAACCCCCGGCATGGGCAAATGCAAGGCCATCTCCTTCAAGTTTTTCCATGATGAATCCTTCGCCGCCAAAGATCCCTGTGCCAAGCCTTTTTTGAAATTCTATTCCTATACTTACTCCTTTGGCCGCACATAAAAAGGCATCCTTTTGTGCAATGATCTTTCCTCCTAATTGCTGGAGATCAAATGGTATTATCTTACCGGTATACGGGGCTGCAAAACTTACTCTTTTTTTGCCTTGTCCTGTATTTGTAAATGCAGTCATGAATAAACTTTCTCCCACCAATAACCTTTTACCGGCACTGAATATTTTCCCCACCAGGCCACTCATCTGTTGCTGACTGCCATCTCCAAAAATCGTATGCATTTCGATCCCATTGTCCATCATCATAAAGGCCCCACTTTCTGCGATGGCTGTTTCATTGGGATCTAATTCAATTTCTACAAATTGTAGTTCCTCGCCAAAAATTTTGTAATCTATTTCATGGTTTGTTCTCATGTGTAAAACTATTTATGTTAACTTAATATAGCCACTGATTTCACTGATTAATTATATCGGAATCGGAATTCTCCTGCAACTGATTTCACTGATTAAGTATATTGGAATTCTCCTGCCACTGATTTCACTAATTATGTATATCGGAATCTCTTGTGAACTGATTCCACTGATCATAAAATTACACGTTTATAGATCAGGGAATTTTCTCCAAAATTTAAAATTAAACCGACCTTACATTTTGAGGCTGCAAGATAATTTATTGTTTGTGCATAGTGTGCATCATCAACCTTTCTTTGGGCTTTTATTTCCAATATGACAGTGTTGAAGATCACGAAATCGGCGTAGAACTTATGACGTAAGATTATGTCTTTGTAAGTGATATTATATTCCCTTTCCCGCTCGTATGAAATGCTGCCTTTCAGCAACTCGTACTCGATGGCATCCTTATAAACAATTTCTGAGAATCCTCTTCCCAAATTTCTATGAACCTCCATGCCTAAACCTATTATCTTAGAAGTTTCTGCGGATAATAAATAATGGTTGTTTTGATATTCCATGTCCCTGGGATGAACCAAAAATAGATTTGCTTAGAATAAACACAAACGATATTAAACTGTAATTAAAGGGTGATTTAAACAAAGAGTGATGTGTAAAAAAATAATTGCCACTGATTTCACTGATTATATCTGAAAGTTTTTGCTGTTTAAAATTTGTATATTTGAAAGAATGAAATAGTATAAACAAGCTATTAGAGCATCAGTTAAATATTTGATTTCTATAAAAAAATCAGTGAAATCAGTGGCAAAGTAAACTAAAGTCCAACCAATAATCCAATACCATCACCTGTTGCCGCGATTTGTATCTTATCTACCACCTTATACAATTTTTTGCTATGCCTGTTATGCACCGTGAATAATACAGCATCTAAAACCATTAGCGCAGCACCCTGCAGAATAATGCTTTCACCATAACCTTTAAATTTTTCAGCATTCTTAGTGTTATTCTTTCCACGCTCTTTTAAATAAAACCCCGAAGCCACATATGCTACGTCCAGTCCAAGGTTGAACATATAGGTCTTTTCAATTCCTGCCTGTTGCTTAAGAGATTGTGTAAGGCTAAGGCTGTTTTTATTTCTTGTCCCCAAATATCCAAGTGCTGCCAGCCCGAAGTTAATACCACCCCACATCACATTCATCTGGTGAAAGTATTTATCACTTCCAGATGTTCGGCCGGTCGCAATACCGCTATAAACAAGGTTGGCGATCGACCAACCACCTAAAACGATCATTGCATTTTTTGTGATCCTATTCCGACCCTGGTTAAAAATTTCAAGCTCGTCTTTGGTTTGAGAAAAACTATGAAAGACGGAAAATAAAATTGCAGCAGTAAGTATTATTTTTTTCATATCTCATTAACGAATTAGTCAATAACAAAGTTCAGTCAATTAACATGAATGACAAAGCCACCAAAAATTTGATGGCTTTGTTACTTTGATCCCAGAGGCTGTTATAATGATTTTATCCATTTCACCAGCTCATCTCTTCCCTTACCAATCTTTTGTTGAAGCTTTCCCAGGAACTCGTCATCCTTTCCTTCTTCATATTGAAGATCATCGTCTGTAAGGTCGGCGTGCGCCTGCTTTATCTTGCCTTTAACTTCATTCCAGGATCCTTTAAACTCTAACTTATCCATGTCTGTTGATTTAAGTTTTAAATATTGATACAGACATATAATACCATTTTCATGCCAGCCATAAACAGGGATGCTACACAATTACTGTGCAGCATCCCTGATCTGTTGTAGAGAGTATTCTAGACTGATTTAACCTCCTTTAATAACCCATTCCACACCTTCTTGCCTTGAAGCCTCCTGCCAATATACATAAACAAAACAAAGAGGAAGAAGAACGGCCCGGTGAAACCAGCCACTGCTACGTACTTTGTTCCATAGAATTTATCCATTGGCCTTCTCAGCCTTTCCGAAATAATATACATACTTGGCACCATGATCAGTGTGAGGAAGAATGCGAAAATCAACCCGAAAATAATGGTCCAGCTTAATGGCCCCCAAAATACAACACTATCACCCCCAAAGAAAATATGTGGGTTCAAATGCTGGAAAAATGAAATGAAATTAATATTGAAACCAACTGCTAACGGCAGCAATCCGAGCATGGTTGCAACTGCAGTTAACATTACCGGAATGATACGGATCCTTCCGGCCTGGATGGCCGCTTCCCGAGTTTTTAATCCGCGGCCTCTAAGCTCGTCCGTAAACTCTATCAACAGGATCCCGTTCTTTATCACGATACCTGCAAGGCCTATTACACCCACCAACAACATGATCGTCGCAATGGTCATACCCGTGAATGCATAGCCCAGTAAAACACCGATAACTGAAAAGAATATTTCTGTCAGTACTATGAATGGCTTGCTCAAAGAATTGAATTGCAAAACCAGAATCAGGAAAATCAATCCCAGCGCCACAAAGAATGCAGAGACAAGGAAAGTATTGGTTTCAGCTTCCTGTTCACCCTGCCCGGTTTGTTTTATCAATACATCATCCGGAATGCGGCTCTTGGTTTTAAAGTCAGCGATCTTCACAGCAAGCTGCTTATTGACCTCCCCGGTCATTGTTGGATCAAGCACGTTTGATTGCAACTGGATCGTTCGCTTCACATTTTTTCGTGCAATGGCGCCTGCCGTGTTTGTATAATCTACATTTGCAACAGCGCTTACGGGAACAGACTTTATCCGCATCGTGTTCATATCCATAAAGGTTATGCGCATATTCATCAGGTCAGCTATATTATTGCGAAGCAGGTCTGTATAACGCAACTGGATCTTATATTCATCTTCTCCTTCTTTTAATTTGCTTACTTCCTTACCAAATACTGCTGTCCTGATCTCTGAACCGATCTGCCCGGTACTCAATCCTTCCATCATTGCTTTTTCACGATCTACGTTTACGGTTATTTCCGGACTGTTAAGGTCTATATCCATGCGCAGGTTCTCAATCCCGTAGATCTGGTTAGTATCCAGGTAACTGGATAGGTTACTCGCAACTCTGGATATCTCTTCAAAATTATCCCCGGTCACTTCAATATTCACCGGCGGATCGGTTGGAGGTCCGCCATCTTCCTGTGCCACTTCTACACTTGCTCCGGGAATTCCACCCATTTTGGTCCTTATGGAATCTAAAAATGGCCTGGTTGCTTTTCCATGGCGCTTTTCATATTCAACAAAAGATACCTGTATTCGTCCCAGGTTTGGTTGAATGCTACGGTTATTATCCCGCGGATTATTTGCGCTGTTTGCAACATTGGTAATAATACTTTCAACGATACTTCCATCGGTACCGGGCTTTTCTGCTTCCAAAACTTTATGAACCCGTGTTTCTAAAATATGTGTGATGCTATCCGTTTTCTTAATATCAGTGCCCGGAGGCAACTTTAAATACACATAAATAAAGTTCGGATCGCCACTCGGAAAAAATGTACTCTTGTTTCCTCTTGCCATCAGAAGGATCACAGAGACAGGAAATAAAATAAATAATAAAACCAGCGCCCACGCAGGACGTGTTCCTTTTAATATCCACCGTAATAACTTTTCATACCGGTTCATAAGTCCCGGCAAAATCCTGTTTTGAAAAACATGAATGATATCCCGGAATACATAGCGGTTCAATATGGTAAGAAGCATCATGAATAACAGGAAGTTTGCAAAGCCATGAGAACCGAACAGGTGAAGGATCACAGCAACAATGATTGCTGTCCAAAACCACCATTTCCTGAATAACCCTGATTTTTTTTCTTCATGTTCCCTTCCTTCAGGCTTCATGAAGCTTACAGCGAAGACAGGGTTAAAGAAGAACGCAACGATCAGTGACGCCGCCAGTGTCAATATCAGCATCGTTGGTAAATAGATCATGAACTTACCAATGATCCCTTTCCAGAATAAGAGTGGAAAGAACGGGGCTAAGGTTGTTGCAGTTCCCGCCAGTACAGGAATAAAAACTTCTCCTGCAGCTTCTTTGGCGCTTCGCACAATAGGAACCTTTCCATTGTTATAGATCCGGTGTGTATTTTCTATTACTACGATCGCATCATCCACAATGATACCTAGTCCAAATAATAAAGCGAACAATACAATGAAATTGAGTGTAACAGGGGTGCCAACTATTCCATCAGCGATCGGAAGAAACAGGAAGGCAACGAATACGCTTAGGGGCACACTAAGTGCAACAAAGAATGCATTGGTAACTCCCATAAAAAACATCAGAACCAGCAATACGAGGACGAATCCAATAATGATCGTGTTTACAAGGTCATTGAAAGAAGTTGCAGTTGCTTTACTTTGATCACCGGTGATCACAACTTTAAGATCCTGTGGCAACTCACCACCATTTTTCATAGCCGCGACAATATCTTTTACTTTACCTGCAGCGCTTATCAGGTTTTCTCCCGCACGCTTTACAATGTTAAGCGTAACAACATTTTTTCCATCGAGCCGGGCATAGCTATCTTTTTCCTTGATAGTGTCTTTGAGCTCAGCAATATCTTTTAAATAAACAGTTGCCCCTTGTGCACTGCTTCTTACAATGATGTTCTGTAAATTAGTTGCACTGGTGAATTGCCCCTTTACTTTTAATGTCCGCTTCATATCTCCCACCTCGATCAAACCCCCTGTGATATCGTGGTTTTCCCTGCTGATCGCATTTTCAATATCCATAAAGCTTACTCTTGCCACCTGCATTTTATACGGATCCACATTTACCTGGATCTCTCTTTCAGGCGCACCAACAATTTCTGCCCGTGTTATTTCAGACAACTCTTCGATCTTATCCTGCATCCTGTCTGCATAAGATTTGAGCTTTACACCATCATAATCACCGCTCAGGTTAACGAACATAATGGGCATTTCGCTGAATGCAAATTCCTGTGCGTTTGGTTGTGCAGTGAGGTCATTAGGGAGATCTGTCTGAGCCTTATCGATCGCATCTTTTACCTTAAGTTTTGCAAGCTCTGTTTTTACATCGGTATCAAACTCAACAATGATCAGACTGTAATCTGTCTGAGAAATGCTGTTGATCTTTTTCACCTTTGCACCGCTGATACCCTTCAATTGTTTTTCGATCGGCCTTGTTACAAGGTTCTCTATATCCTTTGGCGAGTTACCCACATAAATTGTGGTTACGCTGATCGTTGGAACCACGATATCAGGGAACTGTTCTTTGGGCAACGTGTTGAACTTATAAATACCATAGATCGAAATGATCATCGCAATAATGTAGATCGCCGTACGGTTATCTACCGCCCAGCTAGTAGGGGTAAATTGTTTGAACTTCTGCTTTATTCCTTCTATAAAATTCATAAATAATTTTTTGTAGCCAACAGTTAATCTATCATCAGCATTCTTGCGTCGCACACTTTTACTTTTTCAGCAAATAGCAACAACAGGATGCATATTATTTCATATTGGTACCAATCAATTGGCCTTCGTATAAATTCTGGTAGCCTTCTGTTATCAGCTGCTCGCCTGCTGCAAGGCCGGTTTTGATCTCTACCAATTCACCATACACATCTCCCAGGTTAATGATCTTTTTCTTTGCAACGCTTTTTCCATTGCCCTGCTTTTCCAACACATAAACATATTTGTTGTTCTCATCTGATTGAACAGTGTTCACAGGTATTACCACGGCTCCCGGGGCGGAATAGTCAAGTATCTTCACCACGGCTGTTTGATTAGGCTTCAAAGAAGGATCTGCAGGGATCTTCACTTCTACAGTAAATCCTCTTGATGTCGGATCAATCGATTGGCCTATCAAACTAATGCTGGAATTGATCGTTTTATTTACATCAGGGATACTTATAACCACAGGTGTTCCGTTCTTCAAACGGCTCACATAATTTTCAGGAATACTCGTAACAACTTTCAGGCTGCTATTATTTACGATCTTGATCTGCGGTCCTGCTGCGGTCATTCCTGTAAAGGTTTCGCCAACTCTTATATTCACAACATCTGCAATTCCGCTAACATCACTGTAAACATTAGAGGTATTTAATTGTTCCACTGCAACTTTAACCTGTTCATTTGCGGAGCTTAATTGATTTTCCAAACCTTCAACATTTGTTTTAGACGTTAAAAGCTGTACCTGCGTGCCAATACCCTGGTCCCACAAATTTTTCTGGCGCTGGTACAGGTCTTTTGCCAGGTTCAGCTGCGTTTTAATTCCCTCAAGCTGTTGCCTGGCAGCAACTGTCTGTTGCCGAACGATCGCATCATCCAGTTTCAGCAACAGCTGGCCTTTACCGACACGCTGCCCCTGCTTTACAAACACCGCCCTTACTTGCCCTCCCATCCCACGTGGTGAGATATAGGAAATATTTTCTGCGTCTACCTTTCCCTGTAAGTCAATGTAATGCTTAAAATCCTGGACAGCTACCGGTGCTGTACCAACAAGTTTTACTTTTGAATTATCGGAGGCGGGATCTGAAATTGCCAATTCCTGCTCCAGCTTTTGTATCTGTTGATCGGTTTTTATCTTAGAAGCTTTTAATTTCTCGAGTTCAGCTTTTTTATCAGTGATCCCGGCATTCACATCCTTTTTCCCATTACCGCAGGAAATTATAAAGGATGATACGATCAACACAAGTAATATTTGATTTAATTTTTTCATCTGATTATTTATTAGGCTGAATATTTAAAATTTTCCGTTTGCTTTTAAGAAATCTGCTTTGGCAATGATCGCATCTGACAATGCACTGATATAATTTGTTTGAGCAGTTCTCAGGTCGATCTGGGCTGTATTTATTTCCGTTGACGAACCCGTTCCTATTTCGTACTTTGTTTTTGTCTGTTTGTAAACTTTTTCCGCAAGCTCCATGTTCTTTTTCTGATAATCCATGGTAGCAATCGCGTTTATGAAATTATTTTTTGCACGCTGCATCTCTCCATCAATACTGATTTTTAAGGCCTCCGTTTCGTTCTTTGATTTTTGTAGCTCAAGCCTGGCTTTTTCAGTTCTTGCTTGAAGGGCAAAGCCATTAAAAATGGGAACTTTTAGCTGTAGGCCTAAATAGGATGAAGTAAACCAATCACCTTTATTAAAGAAATCAAACTTTTCACGCTGCGCCTGCTTGCTATAACCCCCTACCAGCAAAAGGCTTGGTAGCTGGCTTAATTTATACCTTCTTACGTTCAGCGTATTCAACTGGTTGGTAAGATCAGATATCTGGTAATCTTTCCGTTCCTGGTAATTAAACTGGCTTGCTTCCAAAACTCCTTCCCTAATATGCTCATCACTCAACGTATCAGTTAATACAAGGCTATCATTAACAGGCATTCCCATTAATACTTTCAACCCGGAATATCCATTTCCAATCGTGTTATTCGCTTTCAGCTTTTCAGTTTGAAGATTAGCGATCTGTACTGAAAGCTTATCAACGTCCACTCTTTCTGTAAATCCATTATCAAACATTACCTGGACATCATGTTGTAATTTTTGCAACCTGCTGATGTTATCATCGAGTAATTGTATTTGTATTTTTCCAGTTACCAGTTGGTAATAAACCTTGTAAACATTTGACCTTATATTCTCTTCGGTGAGTTCGGCTATGCGACGCTGTAAGTTCATCGTACCATTGCGTGCCTTCAGGGCAATGAATACCTGGCCATCGAATACGATCTGGCTCAATGTTATTCCGGCATTGGCATTCCATGGAGAACCAAATGGGAAAAGTAAATTCCCAAATCCCTGGGCAGGCATTGTAATAGGAGCGCCATTGCCATCCTTAACTCCCTGGTCTATCAATACCTGGTAAGTGGAAGGGCTGATAAAATCGGGAATGGTCTGTACAGGTATATCGATATTGCGTGTAACTGAACCTGATCCATTAACCTGCGGCAGTGCGATCGATGTAATATCCCTGTTCGTTTGATGTTGTATCAACACATCGAGCAAGGCATTCTTCACCTGCACAGAATTCTGCCTTGCATAATCCAGCGCCTGTTGAATTGAGAACTGGTTAACTTTCTGCGCATCAGCGGCTGCTCCTAAAAACAACAGCGCAAATACTGCCACAATAATTCCTGTTTTTTTCATCACAATTATTTATGCTTATTAATATTTTATTGGTCCATTTTCCCGCAGTTCCAAATATTTCAGAACCAGTTCATAACCTTTTAATGTTACCAGCCCAAACAGGTAATGAATAATGATCTGTTCTTCGATCTCAAGAAGGCTAAATTTAAGGTTGCGTTGAAACTCAGGATTAAATGGAATGAACAGTGTCTCTACACGATACCTCGCCAGGATCTCTACCTCCAATTCGGGACGATATAATTCTTCACCTATTCCTCTTGACAGATTTTGCTTACAAATGGAATACAGGTATTCGTTCCTGTGTTTTTGAAATTTCTGAAAAGCGACAGGATGGTATTTCTGCATATCAAACAAAATGGAAGGATTCATTGACTTGAACATCTGGACCATCATTTCCATTACCAGGAATATTTCATGCACCGCATTATCTGCTTTTTCCCGGTCGTTATTGCACAAGCATTGATTGGTACCAATAACATTTTCAACGACGGCTTCTATCAATTCATCCTTGTCTTTAAAGTACTGGTAGATCGTCTTTTTGCTCATACCCAGGTTCGCCGCAATATCATCCATACTCACACTGCGGATACTATATTGCATCACCAGGTCATGAGCCGCTTTTTGAATTCGTTGTTTATTTTCTGTTTCCTGCATCGAGGCGCAAAACTAAAGAAACTATTTGTGTAACCAAAGTTTCCATCATGTTTTTTTACCATTCGTAACAATTATTTAATAATTGAAGAATGGGCCCTAACTCAGTGCTTATTTATTATTTATACCTGCGTTCCGGTTGAAGTATCTTTGATGGTCAAATAATACATTATGGAACAGGCTTTTAATTACCGCAAGCTGCTGCAATATTTTTTACAAGGGATGCTGATCATTGCACCTATTGCAGTCACCTTATATGCCCTTTACTTTGTTATCTCAACAATAGACGGCTGGATACCGATCTTTACTTATGAAGATGAAAAAGGTGTTGTACATGTGCAGAACTATGGTGTAGGACTGGTCCTTATCCTGACTGCGATCATCTCGCTGGGATATTTCAGTTCTTTCTTTATTACTGGTCGCATCCTGAGTTTTATGGACAAGTTCATGCAAAAAGCGCCGGGAATAAAACATATTTATTCTACCACAAGGGATTTCTTTGAAGCGTTTGCAGGCGACAAAAAAAAATTCACCCAAAATGTCCTTGCAAATGTTGATGACAATGATGTTTGGCGCATGGGTTTTATAACCAGGGACGATATGTCGGATTTTGGCCTTGTGGATTTTGTATCCGTCTATATACCAATGGCATATTCAGTTGCAGGAAACGTATATATCATTCCCCGCTCCCGGATAAAGCTGATTACTCATATAAGCAGTGCACAAACGATGAAATTCGCAGTAAGTGGTGGAGTTACAGATTTTGTGGAGGAAGTTCATGTGGATCATGGACCAAGCCGAACCTGAAGAGTTTTCACCAGCTAAATAAATGTAGTGTTCATTGCATAACTTTAATCAATGAAGCGTTTTTTGTTATTAATGATTGCCTGCTGCCTGTTTACAGATTGTTTTTGCTGGGGTTTTTTTGCACATCGCCGGATCAATCACCTGGCTGTATTTATGCTCCCTCCGGAAATGATGGTTTTGTATAAACCAAACATTGATTTTATAGATGAGCATGCAATCGACCCCGACAAGCGACGCTATGCAATTCCTGAAGAAGGTCCCCGCCATTATATTGATATCGATCATTATGGCACCTACCCGTATACGTCACTTCCCCGCAAATGGAATGATGCCGTTGCAAAGTTTACAGAAGATACGTTGAGAGCTCATGGTATCGTTCCATGGCATGTACAGGTAATGCTGCAGCGGCTTACCAATGCCTTCAGGGAAAATAACTTTAGTAAGATCATGAAGAACAGTGCCGAGATCGGGCATTATCTTGCAGATGCACATGTGCCCTTACACGCTAGCAGCAATCACAATGGGCAGTTGACAAATCAAAAAGGCATTCATGGATTTTGGGAAAGCAGGGTTCCGGAATTACTGGCTGAAAAACAATTTGATTTTTTTATTGGTAAAGCAGAATACATCAAAGATCCCGGAGAATTTATCTGGACACGTGTTTTGGAAAGTGCAAAAGCATCTGACAGTGTGCTTTTATTCGAAAGAGACTTAACCAAAGAATTTGGAGATGACCGCAAATACTCTTTTGAGGAGAGGAATAATGTAGTGATCCGGCAATA
>JBDSDG010000087.1:0-9285 GCA_039920685.1 Ferruginibacter sp. | reverse complement strand
TTCTCTCATTTTTTATGAATAGTGTATTTTTATTCAATGCAAGATTACGCAAATTCAAACAGGCTGCCATTTAAAACAATATTGTTTTTTATTGCAGTTTTATTCATTGCGTACCTGCCGGTCAGCTCCTGTATGTTCTTTTTAAAGAACGATGCATTCAATGGATATTTTCCACCAAAGTTTTTTATGAGCGAAAGCATTCGCTCAGGCCACCTTCCATTATGGAATCCATACATAAATTTTGGGTTTCCACAATACGGTGATATGAGCAGTGGCTATTGGAGCCCGTTTACCTGGCTTATTTCATCAACCGTAGGATATAATGCATATACACTGACGTTTGAATTGCTGTTTTATATATTATTGGCCGGTATAGGAATGTATAAATTAACCGGGCAATGGGTAACCAACAAGCATGTACGCACCATCGCTGGTGTAGCTTATATGTGCAGTGGTTATTTCGTAGGACATATGCAGCATTTTAACTGGCTTAGTGGAGCAGCGTTTTTACCATTCTGCTTATGGAGCTACCTGTTGTTGCTGAATAAATTCTCCATCCGCAATAGCCTACTGGCAGCAATGCTGTTTTATTTATTTGTATCATCTGCTCATCCCGGCATAACGATTAGCGCATTCTATTTTTTCATTGCCGTATTAATATTTTATTTGTTGAGTAATGACAATTATACACCCCTTAGAAACAGGCTGAACAGCTTTGCAAAAACTCATTTACTTTTCCTTGCGTTGTTTTTATTAATGAGTGCAGGAATGATAGCCGGCTACCTCGATATACTTCCTCATTTTGTAAGGGGTGAAAAGATAAGTCTCGGCGAATCGTTAAGTAATCCGACCAACGTTCAATCCTGGATAAGCTCATTATTACCGTTTGCAACGGTGAAAAATGATGCTTTTTATGAAACAGATATCAGCATGAGAAACTGCTATTTCGGACTGTCTTTACTTTTATTCTTTATAGTTGCATGTATTCAGCAAAAAACAGCGTGGCAAAGATTCTTACTCATAACAGGTTCCATCTTTGCATTGTTAAGTTCCGGAGGGATTTTAAAAACATTATCATATAAGTTCATACCATTTATCGGATATGTAAGATTAAATGGAGAGTTCAGGATATTCGCATTGCTTTGCTTTATCATAGTTGCCGCAATTGAATTGGATAAATTTTTATTAAAAGAGACCAGGTTTGAAGGTGTATTAAGATGGGTATATTATGCGATCGAAATAGTTCTGTTCCTGTCACTTCTGCTGGGCATGTATCATTCATTTGGAAAACACGAAAGCTTCATATATTCCATTAGAGATATCCTTTCACGGGAAAGTGTAGCCTTGAAATTAAAAATGCTCATAGATACCCTCACTTTTTATGATACCCTCTGGATACAATCGTTGATTCAATTGCTTTTTTTATGGGCGGTAAAATGGTGTATTAAAAAACATGATATAAAATTATTAATGAGGATCAGTGTTGTTAATATTATCGTTGCCTGCCTGTTTAATATTCCATTTACCGGTGTAGGAAAGGCGTCTGTAGCACAGGTGCAGCATGTGTTGAACAGATCCGAAAAAGGGATTCCAATTCCTCCTCTACAACCAGTGTTCATGAATGACTCATTAAATATTGATGAAAAAGCACTTGTTGGTGACTGGAGCATGTACAACAAACAGATTGGTGTAAAAGAGAAAGTTCCCTACCCGATCATCCTTAAAAATATGGATGCTTATTTCAATCAACGGCAAAAAAAATATTTAGAAAAGCCATTTGTTTTTATAGAACCAACAGGACCGGAAGACAAACTGGTGGTTAACTCCTTTTCACCGAATAAGATAACTGTTTCAGTAACCAGTGATACAAGTTCTGTTTTGATATTACAACAAAATTATTATCCTCATTGGTATTATATAAATGGATCCAATAAAAGACCAGTTGACAAAGCCGGAGTGAATTTTATGAGTGCTCCCATAAGAAATGGCAAATTAGTTACATTTTCATTTCAACCTTTGTTTGTAGAGTGGATGATGTTATTAAGTGCGGTCTGTTTTTTTACCTGCTTTGCCCTGATCCTGACCTTAACCATTAAACCATCACTGGTTCACTAAACCAGATCAACTTAGATGCTTTTTAATTCACTGGAATTCATTATTTTCTTTCCCATAGTTACACTAATATATTTTATATTACCGCACAAGCTCCGGTGGTTACAGCTTCTGCTTGCGAGTTGTATTTTTTATGCCGCCTTTATTCCATCCTATTTGCTGATCCTTCTTTTTCTAATAATCATCGATTATTCTGCGGGCATTTTAATAGGAAAAAGAACGAACAAAAAGTTATGGTTGATCATAAGCATAGTCGCAAATATTTCTTTGCTTGCTGTTTTTAAATACTATGATTTCTTTGTTTCAAATATCAACCAGGTTACGGGAACCAACTTTATTCTATTGAATTATATCCTGCCTATTGGATTGTCATTCCATACATTTCAATCGATGAGCTACACGATCGAGGTTTATCGCGGAAAACAAAAGGCCATTCATCATCCCGGTTATTATGCATTGTATGTAATGTTCTATCCGCAACTTGTGGCCGGACCTATTGAGCGTCCACAAAAGCTGATTCCCCAGTTGTTCGTGGAGCAAAAGTTCTCATCCCGGAAATTGTATGAAGGACTCAGGCTGATGGCGTGGGGATTTTTTAAGAAGCTTGTTATTGCTGACAGGATCGGGAAATATGCAGATGTGATATTTAGCGATCCCACACATGCAGGTACAGTTCCTGCCTGGGTTGCAGTGTTTTTCTTCAGCATACAGATCTATGCTGATTTTTCCGGCTATTCTGATATTGCAATTGGTGCAGCACGCTGCATGGGGATCGATCTCAGCATGAATTTCAACAGGCCATATCAATCTATTAACATCAAAGAATTCTGGAGGAGATGGCATATCTCACTTTCAACATGGTTTCGTGATTATGTATACATTCCACTTGGCGGAAACAGGAAAAGCATCGTTAGAAACCATGTGAATATCCTGGTAACGTTTGTTTTAAGTGCCCTGTGGCATGGTGCCGGCTGGACATTCATTGTATGGGGAACGCTTCACGGGATGTATACACTGATCTATAAATGGCTTAACAATTCCGTTGGTTTATTTGTACCTAAAGTACTCGCGTGGATGCTTACAGGTTTATGCGTAGGATTTGCATGGATCTTCTTCCGGGCTTCATCAATAGATAACGCAATCCAGGTAATCATTCAAGGAATAATGTTTGAAGACTTTTCACTTAACAATTTCACAATAGCGGTTGCCGGTGTTGAATTTGGCAATTTCACTTTACTTTTTTCATTTTGTATGATCGGGTACATGTTTTTGATTGAAAGGTATACGGAGCCCAAAATGTTTGATCTGAACTCAAAAAAAATTACTGATATAATAATATTTGTGACCACCATTCTATTGATCACATTTTTTGGTGTGTTTCAAAAATCAAGTTTTATTTATTTTCAATTTTAGTATGTATTTAAAAAGGCTGATCATAATTATTATTATTTCAATCTCGATCGCATTGCTTTCGGGGATACTGCTTGACCATATTTATAAGAAAAGGTGGTCAACACTGTTTTTTGATAAAACGGAAACTTTAATTGCCAGCAAAACCAATTATGATATTATATTCCTTGGTAACTCCCGTGTTCACTTTGGAATAAACCCTTATTATATTGATTCTATAACAAAATTACACAGCTATAACTTTGCAAATGGGGGCTCAGATGCAGAAGACATCCTTTTAACGAGCCGGGTTTACCTGCAGTACCATGCTGCTCCAAAAGTGGTTGTTATATCGTTAGATATGGGCGCACTGAAACCCAACGAAAGCCTGAAAACGTGTTATCATTACTTATTTTACCTGCAGAATGATACTATTAAAAAGTACATGAATAAGGCAGGCCATCTTACTACCCTGATGAAACTCCTTCCTTTTATAAAATATAGCTTTTTTGATGAGTACAACCGTACCTCATTATTTTTGAAAGGGAAACCATATCCTCAATTTGATCACAACATTTATAATGGCTTCCTGAATATTCACCGGCAAAACAATATCGAGGCTGGCGCAATGTATGCGATAAGAGATAATGAAGAAGTATTATCCACTGAAGCAATTACTTATTTAATAAATGCCGTGGAAGCTTTCAGGCTAAATGGAAGCATTGTTATTTTTGTAACTCCCCCGGAAAGAAAGAAATCAGTTTACAGGGATACCAGATTCCGGCAGACAACGGATTCTGTTTTTAATAGTATTGTAAAGCAGTTTCGTTTACCGAATTTCCATTTTGAAAATGACAGCATGTATACGAACGAATATTTTGTGGATGATATCCATTTGAATGAACCGGGATCCAGGATTTATTCTTTACAACTTGGAGATTCCATTCGCAACCAATTACACGAGTAAGTTTTGGTTCCGAATTACACGAATTGCACTAGTATTCTTGGCGCAAGGAACTATAAAGTTGTTAGCAGGTATAAAAAAATTGCACAGATTAAATTGATTTCTATTATTCGTGCATTCGTGGCAATATCTCTTAAATGGCCTTCCCCTTCATAGCGCCGGCAATAGCAGTATCCATAACTCTCTCCGCATAAGGCCGTGAAATGTCATTCAGCTCCTCGATCTTTTTATGGATAAGGTCCTTATCCTCCATTGTTATTGCAAGTTGGAGTGCCTGCATTGCAGTTGCAGTTTGAACCAACTCATCATTTACCAACTGGCTTGCATTCTTTTGAAGGAATCTCTCAGTCGTTTTTAATAATTGCTCCGCTTCTGTTCTTGCCTCGGTTATCGCTCTTGCAGAAATATCATCTTTTGCGTACGTGATCGAGTCGAGTAACATATTCTCTACCTCTGAATCGGTTAGCCCATACTGTGGTTTTACTTCAATGCTCTGTTCAACCCCACTTCTTAATTCCTTGGCGGCAACTGTGAGTATTCCATCTGCATTGATAAGAAAACTTACGTCCACTTTTGCCATACCTGCCGGCATTCCCGGTATGCCAGTCAAATTAAATTCTGCAAGCTTTCTATTGTCCTTTATAAGGTCGCGTTCACCCTGGAAAACGCTGATGCGCATTCCTGGTTGTCCATCCACCTGGGTTGTATATTGCCTGGCAGCTTTTGAGGGGATCTTTGCATTTCGTGGAATTAAAACATCCATCAATCCGCCGGATGTTTCTATGCCGAGGCTCAGCGGTGTTATATCCAAAAGCAAAAATTCCTTATTGTTACCAGCCAGTATATCAGCCTGTATCGCGGCTCCTAACGCCACTACCTCATCGGGATCTACTGAATCATTCACGGGCTTTCCAAAAAAATCACTTACTGTATCTCTTACCAATGGAACCCTCGTGCTGCCACCTACCATTACCACAGTCTGTATATCTTTTGTTTTTAATTCCGCATCCTTTAATGCGTTTTTGCAACTATCGATGGTCTTATCTACAAAGGTTTTGATCAACGTTTCAAATTGATTTTTTGTCAGCGACAATTGATTGCCATTCAATTCTGCCAGAAAATTCTCATTTGATGATAAATGCTTTTTCGCTATTTCCGCCTGTAGCCGAAGCGATTGTGCCAATGACCTATCATTCGATAATTCTGAATCTGTAATACCCAGTGCTGAGGCCCAATACTTTACAATTGCATTGTCAAAATCATCGCCTCCTAAATAGGTATCACCGTTTGTTGACAGTACTTCAAAAACTCCGCCTACGATCCTTAAAATAGAAATATCGAACGTGCCACCACCCAGGTCATATACAGCGATGATCCGGGATTCATTTTTATCGAGACCTATTCCATATGCGAGACTTGCAGCTGTTGGTTCATTGATTATCCTAAGTACGTCTATGCCTGCCAGTTTGCCGGCATCTCTTGTGGCCTGTCTTTGTGCATCGTTAAAATATGCGGGAACAGTTATGACTGCTTTGTTAACAGGGGTTTTCAAAATATGCTCAGCCCTGTGCTTCAATTCCTTTAATATGAATGATGAAAGATCGATAGGCGAATAGAATTTATCTCCTACCTGAACTTTCACCAAACTTTCCCTAATGTCATCCATTATCTTATATGAGAAAAAGGAAGAATTGGCCTTTATATCATTGTAGCTTTTTCCCATCAGCCGCTTTGCTGAAAAGATGGTTTGTTTTGGTTCAGTGATCAGATATTGTTTCGCTTCTTCCCCCACTATCACATTTGAATTTTCACCAAAATGAATAACTGACGGAACAAGTGAAGAACTGTTATATTCTTTGAGCACTACAGCCTTCTTTGTTTCTGGATGAATGATGGCAACGAGGCTATTGGTAGTTCCAAGATCTATTCCTACGATCATCTCTTCCTTCTGTAGACTTCCTGTTGATAAATTGATCCCGATCTTCGCCATTATTGTTATTTCTGCAAAAGTAAAACTAAAAAAGGCTGCTCGTTACAAGCAGCCTTTCATTCTTTTCCGATAAGAGAAATAATTACCGCATCAGGTACATTTTTCCGTATCCTTTATTAAAGAGCTTATTGGTGTTTTTGCCATTATAGAATGTGTCGTACTTGTCAAGCTTTTTGCCGTTAAGGTTCGTAAGCACCCGGTATATATAAACACCGTTCGCAAGCTTTTGACCATACATATCTGTTCCATCCCATTTGAATTCCGTAATGTTCCTTCCTATATGAAGCGGTCCTAATTCATCTTTCAGAATTTCACGTACAACCTTACCCGTAATGGTGAGTATCTGTATGCGTATATTTTGCGGGACCTCGCTTCCCGTAACCGTAAACACGAAGGCCGTTGAGGTTGTGAATGGATTCGGGTAGTTCAACATATTCGATATCATCGGTGTATTGATAACAGTGAACATGATATGATAATCAAGGTCACCTGCCCTGTTTCCCACAGCATCCTTTCCGGTTACTATCAATTCATAGGGATCATCACCATCTGTATCGGGAAGGGATGGGCGCAATTCAATGCTTGCAGTATTTTCGCCGGCAGCAAGGTTTGCAGGAATAAACCGCATAGTATCACCAAAATAATACTGGTGCAGGTTAGGATCGTTGGGATAACGTATCATCACCTTTATCAGCCCGGTATCCTTCAATTCTAAAAAGCGGTTCTCATCTTTCAACTTGATCAGGATAAAAGGCTTGGCTGAAACAATATCCTTATTAAGGATGTGAACTCCATCAAAGGTTACATCCAATAATGGATTGTACCTGTCTTCACGTACATACAACCCCTTGAATAATATATTATTGAAATGAAGCTGTTCGGGCTGGTCATTATCTGGATTAAATTCAATAGAAACTGTGTTGATCCCTGGGAAATCTTTTGTATCAATAGTGTGATGCATCACAAGCGTATCACCGGATATCAGTATTTTGCCTTTTGGTAGTTCAGTAGTAGTAGTATTGTTATTCCTATCCGTGATCCTGAATTTTATCCTCATAAGGCTATCAAATTTCACCTGGCTAATATTTTTAAACGCCAATGCAACATTTATAAGTTCACCCTGGTCCGCACTGTCTCTCATAGTAAACAATAGATTAGGCGCCACCGCACCTTCCGGAACATAATCTGCATTTACGCGTAAATAACGCAACTGGTAAGGAGTGCCATATACAGAGTCACTGTTTAGCATTCTGAGTTTGATGGTTGGATAAGTTTGTGCATCAATAAATGCAAGGCTGGTATCAATAGCAGGAGCAACTGTTGCCAGTAAAGTGGTATTCCCGTTGGTTTCAATTCCCCATACCTGTACTTTATCCTTGTCCTGTAACGGAAGCGGATCTACGGTGCTTCCTCTCCAATGCAATGATGTCCATCTTTGCGCCGGGCCATATGCGGGAGATTCAATGATCCCATTTGAATTGATCGTATTTAAATTAAATACATGATCAACATAAGAAGAATCTTTAGGACCCATGATCGAAGTCGGAGCATATGAAGGGATCCCTTTTTTGAAAAAATATAAGAATGGGAGGTTGTGATAAAAACTATCGATCTGCTCAAATCCAACAGATTTTAATTTATGGTAAAGGCTTTGTCCGGACCCAAGCGATAACGTATCATCCTGCCATTGATTAATAAAGCTTGTATTGTTCAGGCTATTTCCAAGGTTTGTAATCCCTACATACATTCCATCCGGGATAAGATCGATAAAATCCATTGCATTCTTTCGGTATGAGGCAATGTTGTACGGGAATTCGAAGAACCTCCTGGTGGTATCAGTTATAGCACCATTCTGACAAACTGGATAACTGCCATACAAAGCCGCCGTTGGATTTCCCCCGCTGAACGCAACATTCCTGTTGTACCAAAGGTCTAAAGAACTTGGATCAAATACATAGAACTGGAGTGAATTGTATTTGCAACCATACAATTCCAATTCTTCAAAATCCAGGTTTACATTTATTTTATCAGAAAGATAAAATGGATACAGTCCTGTACGAATGGTGAGGTTCCTTGGAACTGACCTGTAACGGAACACCCTATCTGCATCAAGCCCGATGTTTGTATAATTATCTTTCAGATGCTGGTAATAGTGTGATTGATTGAAGCCACTGGAACTGGACGGTAAATAAATAAAAGAAAAACTATTCCAGATATAATTTGCGGAGCCGGTTGGAACCATTGCAACCCTCCAATAATAAACTGTACTATCCGTAAACGTTATATTAGCAGGAGTGAATTCCACTATTCCCCCTGGTCCTGTTTTATTATAAACTTTTTTGAATGGCGAATTAAATAATTCTGTTGTATCCACTTCCATCACATAATCCCTTTGGCCGCTTAACGGGTTTGCAGTATTCGCATAATAGGTTACGTTCTGCTGGTTAATGATCGAAAAATTGTATGGAGACACTGGCCGAAGCTCGTCTTCAAATATGTAGAACTCTTTTGTAAGCGTATTGTTGTTCTCATATGTTTCATCCACCCTGTTGCCATCATCCAGGGTAATGATCAACTGGTTTAAACCCTTGTCAGTAACAGGATTAATAATTCCTGTGAGATCCAGGGAATCCTGGTATTTTATTGCCGATCTTAACTGGTCGTACATCACGCGAATAGAATCGTTTGGCAATTTTCTTAAAACGGTAACTCTAATTGAATCATTGGTAGCACGCCCGATATTTGACATCTTGATCTTTACATTAAAGCTGTTGTCGGCCACGGAAATAATGGTTGGACTGATCTTCACCATTTGATCTTCGATCACATA
>JBDSDG010000086.1:0-23213 GCA_039920685.1 Ferruginibacter sp. | reverse complement strand
TATTCCAGTAAGGATGGAAAATTATATCTATATCTGAACCAGAATTGCTTGCAGACAATCCAAAAACCCCATAGCTGGCATTGATGCCTTTATAAACAGAGGTATAAGTTTGATCAGCAATACTGATATTGTCGTAGGTAATATTATTTGTTGTAGTGGCGCAGGATGGATTTCCCTGGTTAAGTAATACATCAACATAGATACTGTCTGCCTGGGATTCATTGCAGTCGGGGCTGCTAACATGTACATAATACCAGCCTTCATTTTTTAATTCTGCGTACGTGGTTATATTATTATCCGGGTATTGGCTATTGAAATTATCTGGTCCCACCCAGCTGAATATCCTGTAGCCAACAATCTCCGGGACACTAACGGTAATTGGCTCTCCTATATGAACGGATGTAGTTCCTGTGATCTGGTGAACGGAGTTCAGGGCATTGCATGTTTGCTCTTCTTCTGATGGCGAGTCTTTGATACAACCAGTAAACAAAATTGCTACAATAAAACAAGTGAGTAGGCGTGATCTCATAAATTCTAATTAAAAATGAGCACGGAAAATAGAGTTATTTATTTAACTGGGGAAATTAATTTCTATATAGGAGTGGTTTGCAATTGTTATAATGTTGCTGAAGATTGGATATTCATTCGGGTTTGAATTTCATAGTACAGAATTGCGACTTCGGCTATGCTCAATTTTTGCTAAAAACTGACGTTCGGAAAAATTAAAATATTTCTAACTTACACATTATTTTTTCAATTTCAGATCATGGCTACAAAATCATTATCACTTGCAGTTTCTCCTGAGCAGGGAAAAGTTTCTGCCGAGTTGATCATACCTGCAAAACCGATCTGTGTCCTTACATTAGCACATGGAGCGGGCGCCGGAATGAATCATGATTTTATGGTTACAATTTCAAAAATGCTTGCGGAAGAAGAAATTGCTACCCTTCGGTTCAATTTCCCATTTATGGAAAATAGAAAAGGAAGGCCTGATTCTCCTGCAGTGGCCCACAAAACAATTGAGGCCGCTATTAATAAGGCTCATGAGATCTTTCCAACTCTCCCATTGTTTGCAAGCGGCAAATCATTTGGAGGAAGGATGACTTCACAATATTTGGCAACGCAACCAAGGGTTGATGTAAAAGGGATTGTTTTTTTCGGATTTCCACTACATCAACCAGGTAAACCTTCCATAGAAAGAGCGGAACACCTTCACAATATAAAGGTGCCGATGCTATTCCTGCAGGGTAGCCGGGATGAGCTAGCATCTTATGAGCTGGTAGAGAAAGTATGTGGTTCACTTCCTTTGGCAACACTTACAAAGATCGAAGGGGCTAATCACGCATTTAAGGCAGGAAAACAAAATATACTATTGATACTTGCTAATGCTGCCAGGTCATGGATCGATCAGAAAGTAAAAAATAAAATATAATATAGAGCCGAGCGCTGTAAAGGAGGCTTGCCTTAAAACAATCCTCACTGTTTATATAACCTTTATTGTCAAGACTATTTTTCAATCCCCAAAAAATAATTTTGTCTTATTTTGATGACCTTTCCCCAAATAAGGCATTAAGTATTATAAGCCGCGAAAATGACCGACACACAGATCATTGAACATTTGAAGCATAATAAATATTCCCTGGCTCTTATAGGACTGTATGAGATTATGCCCGGGGTAAAAAAATACATATTAGCTAATAGCGGCACCATGGATGATGCACAGGATATCTTCCAGGACGCATTGGTAGTATTATATAAAAAAGTACACTCAAACAATTTTCAACTCACCGCTCCATTGAAAAACTATTTGCTTGCCATTGTAAAGAATTGCTGGCTGCATGAATTAAGACAAAGGAGCAAAATTCCTCCAGGTGAATCATCCGGTGAATTTGCTATGCTGGAAATTGATGATGAACCTGGCTTTCACCTCGCCACTTCTGCGTTCAATTTATTAGGTGAAAAATGTAAAGAATTGCTTATCAGATTCTATTTTAAAAAGCAAAGTTTTAAGGAGATCGCTGTATCCCTTTCGTTCAGTGATGAAAAGACAGCAAAAAATCAAAAATACAGGTGCATTCAAAAAGCTAAAGAAAATTACCTAATCCTTTCAAACAACGGCACTCATGGATAATAACAGTATGCTAATAAGCAGCTACCTGCAGCAGGAAATGAGTGAATCAGAAAGATCGGCATTTGAAATTCAGTTGGCAGCTGATCCGGCACTGCAACAAGAAGTTAAGATGCAGCAACAAATTATAAAAGCCGCCCAAGACGCCGGATTGAAACGGGAATTTGCAAAAGCCATTCATCATCGGGTTGTTTTAAAGCGCACAATCACCTTGACAACGGTTGTTGTGATCTCTGTCATTTCATTCCTGGTACTTTTTAACAGCGAAAGTATTTTTTCGGTTTTTAAGCCTGGAAAACAACCCCTAGTACAAAAAAATAATTTAAAACCCTTCGTTGATCCACCACTTGCTGGTATAAACGTTCCCGTTAGTGAATTTGTTTTTGACGCAACTAAAGGAGACACGATTCTATACTCTTCGGGATCCATTATTTATTTTCCTCCATCAGCTTTGGTTGATGAGAGGGGAGCCATTATTAAAGGAGAAGTAAAGATCACCTACCGGGAATTTGCTGAACCTGTTGATTTTTTTCTGTCGGGAATTCCAATGGGATATGATTCAGCGGGTGTGAAATATAATTTTGAATCTTCAGGCATGTGCGAGATAAATGCCTATAAGGATAATAAGCCTGTGTTCGTAAATCCGTATGCAATGCCGGAAATAAATCTTTCAGGTAAGAATAAAAGTAATTTGCACAATTTATATTTTCTGGATACCGCTGATCGCTCATGGAAATTTAAGGGAAACGACATTGTAACACAGGTAAGGAAACTGGTTTATATAAATTCTGCTGCCACAACTTCGCGAATGCCCGAGAAAAACGAAATTCTTAAAAAACCGGTAAGGCCAGCTATTGCATCAGGTGATAAGCCAGCTTTTAGTATTGAGATCGATCCTGGTTCATTCGAAGAATTATTTGCCTTTGACCGATTGAAATTCCAGGTGGAAGACGAAAGCAGTTACCGGCCCTCCGATGCTGATGAACATTGGGATAATGTAAAGCTTGAACATACAGACAAGGAAGGTATATATAAGATGACAGTCACTAATTCAAAAAGAACTGCTACTTATAAAGTGACCCCGGTACTTGAAGGCGGCGATTACCAGGCAGCTATGAAAATTTTTAATCAAAAGAAAGAAGCATACGATCTTGCAATGAAAAACAGGTTAGTAAGGGAGCAAACAGAATCGGATAGCCTCACGCTTAAGAATAAACGTTCCCTTGCGAAAATGAATGCGGACAAAGAATGGAATGACAGAATAAATAATTTGATCATAGCAAGGAATAAAAAGATGAGGGCTTTAAGGAAACATCAAATGAATGAGTTAGAAAAAGCTGCGGCAGCCAATCAGAAAAATCTTGACGATCAGTTGATACGCATGGAAATAGAACGTCAGAAATATCCGGTAGACCTGCGTTTAAGTTCCGAGATACTAAGGTCTTTTTCCATCAATGGTTTTGGGGTATGGAATTGCGATCATCCTGAATATCCAAATAATGAGGTGCCTGTGTTTGCAACCTTTATTGACAACTTGAAGAATAAAATATCATTCAGGCAAATAGCAGTTATTTATAAAGGATTCAATGGGATCACGTCATATGAGTCAGGTCAGATCAGGGTAATGCCCGGCAGTGAGAATATGATCTGGGGTATAAAAGATCAAACCTTTTATTACTTCAGCTACCAGGATTTTGAAAATGCAAAAATTCATAAGTATACCGGTTTATTTACTTTCACAATGCGCAAGGCTGCAGAAAAGATCTCATCATATGATGAGGTGAAGGACTTAGTAAGTAAATTTTGAAACTCAATTATCAGCCTGGGCTTGTTGAAGCATTAGGCTGAGTTATGATAATTGTCAGCCTGAAATTGTCGAAGGCGTATCGTAAACCAAATCTTTTTTAGTTTTCTGAATCAATTCCATCTGTTGTTATCTCGTTTAAAATTTAATTAGAAATAAGTTTTTGCACACGGACCACGGCTTGGACAAGAAAGCCTGTCAATAGTTATAACAACTTTTGCAACATCGTTCTCGGCCCTTCCTACCATTCATCAACAATTATTGAGACTCCCTCCATTCTCTTTTTTAATAATTATATTTATCTCCTAAATCATCAACTGTATGAGAAAAATAATTTACCTGCTTGCTATTATTCTTATCGCCGACTGTAATTCTTCTAAAACTGCGCAGGTAAAAGAACCAAATAATGAATTTGCAGCAATGCTTGATAAATATTATGGCGAACGTATGCAATTGTTCCCAATAGAAGCAACGGTAAATGGTGATAATACTTATAACAACTTATTGCCTGCAGCGTTCACCAATAGCTATCGTGCCCGTATAAAAGATCTTTTTACCCGCTATAATAGTTCCCTCAGCACATTTGATACTTCAACGCTTGATGAAAATGATAAAAAAAGCTATGAAATCCTTAAATACGAAATGGATATGGGGCTTGCTGGCCTGAAGGTAAATTTCACAGGTAGTTCAGTAATAAATGAGAATGCACTTATGCCGTTTGATCAATTCAACGGCGTTCCTCTGGCATTGGGACAAATGGGTTCCGGATCAGGCAACCAGCCTTTTAAAACAGTTAAAGATTATGACAATTGGCTTCAACGGGCCGGAGCTTTTGAAGCATGGTCTGACAGCGCGATCGTTTACTTTAAGAAAGGGATGGCAATGAATTATGTTTTGCCGAGAACTATTGTAGAGAAGATGATCCCGCAGATGAATGCAATGGTTACAAATGATCCTGCCAAAAGTTTATTCTATGGTCCTGTCCAATCCATGCCAGCGAGCTTTAGTGAACCAGATAGGAAGAGATTGACGGATGCCTATGTCGGGTTGATCAACAATACCATTGTTCCTTCATATAAAAAGCTCGGAACATTTTTGCAGTCGGAATATTTGCCTAAATCAAGGATAGGAACAGGCATCAATGAACTGCCCGGCGGAAGTGAGCTGTATAGTTATGTAGTAAAATACTGGACAACCACAAATAAAACCCCGGAAGAAATTTACCAGACTGGTCTATCTGAAGTAAAACGGATCAGGGATGAGATGGAAAAAATTAAAACCGAGGTAGGCTTTAAAGGTGACCTGGATTCTTTTTTTACATTTTTGAAAACAGATAAACAGTTCATGCCTTATAAAAATGCGGAGGAAGTACTGGCAGCATTCAGGCAAAGGCAGGCAATCATCGAGCCCAACCTGAAAAAGATGTATATACTCACACCGAAAACACCTTTCGAGATCCGTCAAACAGAAGCGTTCCGGGCTGCAAGTGCAAGCGCTGAATATTATCCCGGCCTTGCTGATGGTAGCAGGCCTGGTATCTTTTATGTGCCGATCGTAGACGCCACAAAATTCAATACTACCAGCGGAATGGAAAGCCTCTTCCTGCATGAGGCATTACCGGGACATCATTATCAAATGAGTCTCCAGGCAGAAAATGCATCTCTTCCTTTATTCAGGCGATTCATCTGGTATGGCGCTTACGGCGAAGGATATGCGTTGTATTGCGAGAGCCTGGGTAAAGAGCTTGGACTGTATACCGATCCGTATCAATATATGGGAGCATTAGGTGATGAGATACATCGAGCAATACGTCTGGTGGTTGACGTTGCCATGCATACCGGGAAAATGACAAGAGAGCAAGCGATCCAGTATATGATGCAGAATGAGGCGATCAGTGAGGAAGGTACAATTGCAGAGATCGAACGTTATATGGTGTATCCCGCACAGGCATTAAGCTATAAGACCGGTGCTTTAAAGATCCGCGAGCTGCGGGAAAGATATACCAGTTTACTGGGCGATAAATTTAACCTTGCCGACTTTCACAATCAATATTTAAAAGATGGTTGTATGCCTTTAGCCATTATAGAAAGAAGTATGGAAGCGTGGGCAAAAGAGCAGGCGAAGTAATCTGTTAAAAAAATCAGCAATAATTGGCGAATTATGGGTCGTAAGTTTCGATAAAGGATTCCTCCTATTTTATGATTTCATTATACATCTAACAATTAATTTTGCTTCACTGACCACCAAATCTTTTAATGTGAGATTGATCATTTTTGCTACTCTCCTCTTCCAAAGTCTTATTTCATTTTCTCAGAACGACTATGACTCGCTGCGGAAATACAGTTACTATATAGTCGGCACACATAATAATTATGAGTCTGGCAGGATCGTTTCTACAGCAAAGATTACAGGGTCAGGATATTTTCTGCGGCAAAACGACAAAACATACTTCATTACAGCCAAACACGTGCTTGCAGGCACGGATGAAATTTGTCAAAAAATGATCCCCACGGATGATAGTGGCGTTATGCGGATATCATTGGTGAATGATGCAGGTATCATGCAACCGGAATTTATTACATTATATGTAAAAACATTCAGGGATACAGCTTCTTGCAACTACCTTCAACTTTCCCCGGACATCATGGCTTTTGAGATTTTTAATCCCCAAAACAATATTATCTATTCTGTTGAAAGTTTTTTGCCCGGATATTTACCGAAAGAGCGTGGAAAGATAATAACGTTTGGTTACCGCGATTCCTTAGACGTTTCTAATGGCTCGCAGGTGGGCCGGGAATCGGTGCCGCTGATGACCCAGGACTACGGTTTCTATACCAACTACAAATTTTACAGGGGAGATGAGAATGGGATTGATTCTATCAACTTCCTGGTTGAATTAAAAGATTCATTATTCTCAATCAAAGATTTGAAAGGACATTCAGGTTCACCGGCATTTATCAAAGACGAAGCACTAAATCGATATGTATTTTTAGGAACCCTGGTTGGTATGAATTATATCCACTACAACCTCTCTATTGTAAAGCCTGTTTTTCTAAGAAAATTAATGCGGCAGATCTGAAGTTTTCTATTAGTATCTCATTTTCATTTTTCTATAATCCCGGGTAATGCTACTAGTCAAATATTTTTGCAGTAAGATTATATGTGGCATGAACTTTTCATACTCCATACCTACATAAATCTTAAACAACAATAATCATGGAGAAAACAGTAACTATACTTGATGGGTACACTGATCTTGAAAAAGGTGCATACCTTGGAGCAATAGCATCTATTAGTACGGCAGACCACATTGCCAATGCAGAAGAAGTTGAATATCTCGAAACATTGTGCGAATCCGCTGATCTTTCGGAAGAACAGACCGGGCTTATCATGTCTGCCGCAAATGAAAAAATGTCTGATGATGACCTGAATCGTTGTCTGGACGTTCTAAAGACAAGTGAACTTCGCTTTTCCCTTGTAAGTGATGTGATCGCTTTTGCTCAATCTGATAATAGTTATTCAGAGGAAGAACAGCAAGCAGTAAATAAGATGGCCAGCTATCTTGGTGTAAATGAACAACAATTATCTCTTCTCGACCAGTTCACTAAAAAAGCCGTGCAGGAAGTTCCTAACCACTCAGAGGCTTTACAATCAGAAGAAACCTCTCCTTCGAATTTTCTTGATAAACTTGGTTTTGGCGATAAACTAAAAGGCGCAGGCATAAATAGCAATATGCTCTTAAAAGGAGCGCTAGGAACCCTGGGACCGATCTTTCTTGCTAAAATGTTGGGTGGAAGAAATCGCAATGGTGGTGGAATGTTAGGGGGAAGAAGTACCTCACGTGGCGGCGGCGGATTACTGGGAAGTTTACTTGGGGGCGGCCTTCTCGGCGGATTACTTGGAGGCAACAGGGGTTTTGGTGGAGCCGGTGGAATGTTGGGAAGGATCTTTGGAAATAGAAGCTGATCTCGATATGCTTTTATGATTCGGTTACGGAAATCCAATTTGTTTCATTAACTCATTGAAACGATCATCGTTTTCCAGGAGGACCGGAACCCACGGCTCATGCTTGAGCATTACCAGGATAGGATCTTTATCTTCGATCGCTTTTTTTAAATAGTTTATTGAACCGTCAATATCATTCAGATAAGCAGCGGATAAGCCGGTGAAAGTTTTTGATATATATTCTGTTGCAGAACGTTCTTTTAATTCCTTCATCAATTGCGTGGCCTTGTCAACATCACCTTTTAAACAATAAACCCAGATAAGTGCATTTATAATAAAATGATGCCGGTTATTTGCTAAATGCATGGCTGTTTCATAAGATAATATTGCATCATCATATTGTTTCAGCGCCAGGTAAATGCTACCGGCATTTAAATGACAAACAAATGAATTCGCATCCAGTTCGATACCAGTTTTGCAGATTTCTAAAGCTTCAGTGAATTTCCCTGCACTGTGGAGGATCAGTGAATGGGTTGCATAACAAATGGAACTCAATGGTTCAAGCTTAATAGCTGTTGCGCCATGCTTTTCCGCTTCATCAAAATTCCCTTCCACACATGCAAGATAATTCCAGCCATACCGGAAATGACCTTCTGCATACCTTGGATTTATTTCAATCGCTCGTAAAAAATTATTCTTACCTTCTTTCCAATTCCACTCACAACACGTATAATAGTATCCCAGTACACAGTAAGGCTGGCACAAGCCGGGATCTAATTCCAACGCTTTTTCCGCAGACTTCTTTGCAACAGTCATAACTTTTTCGGGTGGCAGCAGTCCGTAAGTTGCAATTAATAAATTGTTATCTGCAAAAGCAGAATGTGCCAATGCAAATTCCGGATCAAGTTCAATTGCCTTTTGAAAACATTGCATACTCTGTAATAAAGAAATGCCACGCCGGCTCATGAAGAATCTCCCTTTAAGATATAATTCATATGCTTCAGTATTTTGTGTATAAACCTTTGAGATCTTAGCCCGGTCCTTTTGCTGCAATGTTATCCTTAGCTTTTCTGTTATAGCAAATGCGATCTCGTCCTGTATCGCAAACACATCTGTAATTTCCCGGTCGTAACGCTCCGACCATAAATGATATCCATTCTCAACATCAATAAGTTGAGCTGAAATCCGAAGCCTGTTTGCCTGTTTCCTAACACTTCCTTCCAGTACACATTGAACACCAAGTTTTTTCCCGATCTCTCTCAGATCAATATTCTTTTCTTTGAATTGAAATGCTGAAGTTCTGCCCGCAACGTCCAGGTCTTTCAAATGCGAAAGTGAATTGATGATCTCCTCAGCAATCCCGTCACTAAAGTATTCCTGTTCGCGATCATTGCTCATATTTACAAATGGTAATACTGCGATCGATCTGATAGACTTGTGTTCCCTGAACTTGCCTGCAATATCTTCCCTGTTCGGAACCGGGCTATCTCCTATCATCAATGCAAAAATTTGTATGGGATCATCTACATTTTTAAATTCAAATTCCCCTAAAGAACAGAGTTTGAATCCGGATTTGTTCTTTAATTGTTGTTGTACTGAAGCTGAGATCAGCACGGAACCGGGAAAACCCATACTTTCTATCCTGGATGTAACGTTAACGCAATCGCCAAAAATATTTCCTTCTTCCCGAAGGATGTCACCAAGATGAATTCCGATTCGAACGGGGATCACTGGCTCAACGGCAAAGTTTTCCTGCAGGGCACTTCCACAACATACTGCATCGGTTGAATTGCTAAAGATCATGAGAGCTCCATCACCATAATATTGAATGATCTCACCATTAAATCCGGGGACCTCTTTATTTATTGCTGTTTTGAAATGGTTGAGCTTTTTCAACGCAAGTGTTTCATCGTTTTGCATCATAGCCGTATACCCAACTATGTCGGTAAACATAACAACAGCGAGTTGACGAGATGGATTCACTTAAATTGGTTTATAAAGAAATGTACAATTAATTTTAATATGAAATGTTATTTCACCGGGTATTTTAAATTGAAAAGTAAAACCTCATGGCCCATTGGGTAAAAACTGAATCGATTAAACCAGTAAAGCACGAGGGTGGATTGCTCAATAAAAAAGCAATTCTTCCCCCTTCAATTATTTTTGCCTTCCTTACAGTTAATAAAGAAATGAGACGCCGGCTCATGAAGAATTTCCCTTTAATCTAAGTAATAAAGAACCCTACTTCACTATGTTATCTATGAACTACCAATAATCGTCAACTAACAGCAGGAAGCAATTAATAGTAACTTATAGAAATTTATCAATTTGGAAGATTAGACATTGCCAATGCATGACGCACAACGATCTGATAGATTCAACCAATGCAAAAATTTGTATCGGATCATCTACATTTTTAAATTCAAATTCACCTAACAAACTGAGTTTGAATGCTCCTTTGTTCTTTAATTGTTGTTGTGCCTGTAATATCCTACAAGGGGAGGTAATTCGCTACGTTATACCGCTTAAGACCATTACCTTTACTGTGGTATGATTATTGGCTGCAACGCATTACATTAAAACAAACTCATGAACAATCAAAAGCAATTTGGGGTATGGATGGATAACCATCACGCTTCAATAATTGGAAACTCGAATTCGGAAGATGCGGCATTTACGGTGGTTGCGCATGTAAAAGGAGAAGCTAACGCATCCAATTCAAATGAAAAGAATTCAAACAACAATGAAAAGACAATTCAAGGAAAATTTTTTAAGGAGATCACTTCACACATGCAGAATGCTACCCACATTCATGTGACCGGAACCGGCCAAGCGCAGGAACAATTTATTCATTTCCTTGCTGAAACCCCACAATTTAAAAATACTAAAACTGCAGAATCTACCTCAAATAAAATGAGTGATGAAAAACTTATTGAATTCATTACGGCAAAATTCTAATGAACAGATCTGAAATTAAACAGCGACCTTAAAACGGGTCGCTGTTTTTTTATAATTAATTTCTGCCGCGGCGCTTATGAATAGCATATTGCTGGAATATTGTCATTCATCATTATTAGTCCAGAAATTGGAACTTAAGGTAACGTACTCGGTCTTGTGTTCGTTAGTTTCCGGCCAATGGTGTTTATCAAAGCCAGGTGCTTTTTGTAATGTTTCTTTCTTTTCATTGAACCTGAATACTTTCTTGTCTGCGTCCAGTTCCAGCTTGTTAAATGGAATTGCAAAAAACTTTTCTCCCATCCCTAAAAATCCACCAAATTCAATCACAAAATATTCAATATTACCGGATCGGATATCAAGCATGATATCTTTGATATGTCCCAGGTGCTCGTCCTCATTGTTATGCACTTTATCGCCGATAATGGAACTTGCTGTAAGGTATTTAAGGTTGTAGCGGTCATTCTCTTGAAAATTACCGGTAAGGTTGTCTTTAAAATCTATACTCATATTTTTAGTTTTTAAGTACAAAGTGAAAATGTTATACCCTTAGAATAGAGATCCAATCAATAGTTAAGATGAATAGGGTATTTTCAAATATATAAAAATTCAAGCAATAATTTAATTTAGATTTATTATTAAATTCAATCCATTAAATGGTAAACCCTTAAAACAGAGAAGCCAAAGTTAAATATTTATTTCTGCAAGTTCCCGTTCTGTAATAGAAGGCCAGTAAGATTTATTTTCTACCGGATCTATTTTAACGGGATCCTCTGTCCCACCTTGTAATTGTGAATTAGCTTTCAAAATTGATCTATACGGCCGGGAACCTGAGAAGCCTATTGCCTGTCTGTTACTACCCTTGATCACTATTGTAGATATCTCGTGATTCGGTAATACTGAACTTCCTGGATATTTTTTCTAAATGGTTCAATACTCTTTTTCAGATCTAAGGGCAATTTTAAATTTACAAGGTCGAATTATGAATATATATCAGCGAGCCGTTTAGCATTTTTAAGAGAGCCCTCTTTTTACTGATGTTCTCACCATTTAACATGACCGCTTCCTCGATCACACCTTAAATACCTGTGGATTGAATTAACATTACTTTGATTTAGATGAAAAGGGGTGCGCTTTTACTGTTACCCTTATTCCACACCGTTACAGATCAATTGATAAAAATATGCCTCATATATAGCGAACAATGAAACGGTCGCGATCTTTTATTCAGGCATATATAAAAACAACAGCATCCTGTTTTGCAGGATGCTGTTGAAAATGTAAAACTTATTAACTATTGGTTTACTACTAACTTTTTGGTTATTTGTTCTCCTGTACCTTGTTTTGTTAAACGAATAAGATAGATCCCTTTTTGTAAACCATTGATCTCACTATTGCCTGCAGTTGTAGAAGGTATAGACCTTACAACCCTGCCTATGTTATCAAACACCTGGATGGTGCTTTCCGAGCCTGAAATATCACTGCTCGTGATCTTTGCAGATCCATTACTTGGGTTTGGCGAGATCGTAAAATCTACTGCGGCTCCCAATCCTTTTACAGTGCGGATCTCGCTATAACGGAATTGATTATCCTTATCGATCATTTTTATCCTGTATTGAGTAGCAACTGTTGAAGAATTGTTTTCAGTAAATGAATAACTATATCCACTTCCATTGTTAGTAGCTGCTACCATACCAACTGTGATAAAAGATGTACCGCTCATTTTTTCGATCTCAAATTTGAGCGCATTATACTCAAATGATGTCCTCCAGTTTAAGATAGCTGTTTTATCTTTACGTTTTGTATTGAAGTCTGTCATAATGATCGGTAAAACACCTCCTACCGGGAAACACACTTTACATGAAGCCAGGTCAGACAATCCTAAAAAGCTTTCAGATACTCTATACGTAAAATCAAAAATAGATTTTGTCAGGTCTGTTCTTTCCAATGTAAAAGTACCGTTAGCATTTATGGTAAGTGTTGCGCCACCAATTGCTGAATTACCATTTGCAAATGGTCCATTCGCCAGTGAATAAGAGACTGTAGACCCCTGGTAAAGCAGATCATTGGTAGATAGATCACCTGTAAAATTATCCGGGTTAGCAGATTGTAAGCAATAACTATCGTTTATAGCATCGATGGTGCAATTATTACATGTTATCTCACACTTCTTGAAATTATCAAGGATGTATTTTGTGCCTGGCTGGCCGCAATTACCAATACCGCTTTTTGGTTTAAATGCTATTTCGATCTTGTAAACTGTTCCTGCCGGTAAATTATTCCCGACTCCGAAACTAAAGTTAACCGTAGGTGAATTCAATGGTCCGTTTGCAGGCAGTACAAGGTCTGTAATTCCTGTAAATTTAGTAGCGCCTACATAATAAAATACATCAATTGACGTAGGGCATTCAAAATCTTTCCAACTGTTGCAAGCGAGATTGGAATTAACACAAAAAATGTCAAAAGTAAGCTGCACGTTCACTGCACCAGTGGACGTAAAGTTTGGTGTTTTAACATTTGCTGGATTATTTCCACCAACACCCGGTGTAATAATTCCCCTGTCATTCGTACAGCCAACCGGATTTGAGTATCCTCCCTCACTGGCACCCTGGCCATATGTCCAACCAGATGTTTGTGATGTGAATGTTTCTGTAAAGCAGGTTTGTGTAAGTTGTGCTGATGCATTATTCAGTATACAGAATAATGCAATTACTAATGTAAAATTCCTTTTCATTGTGGTGAGTTTTGAGGTAAAAAATAAAATGGTAGGACACCAGAATTAAGTTTTTTCAGCAGGTAATGCCAATAAGCAATTCAAAGGAAAAGGGAAAGATATTAATAATTGATTGTGTCGAGGATTATATCGAATCAGGGGAATTCAAAGGAAATGAAATAGGGTATAAATAATTCGTGGAACTATTGAATAGGGCATTCAGAGGAATGAGAATAGAGTGATAAGCAGGACAAACATAATATGCATTTTTGTATAATGCAAGCTTTTTTTAATTTTTATTTTTTACTTAGGATATGTAACTGAAAGGTAAGGAATTAGATTGAGTGGATTCAGTTCACCTAATAACATACCAATTCAATTAAATGATTTTTACCAATCAACTACTCTCTTTTATTCTTGCCTTTCATTAGGAATTTTTCAACTCTTCCAGATCCTGGAAAGATTTTAAGTATGATTATATTGATCGCTTTGTTATACTAACGCTCGTCCAGAACTTTTTTCAATTATTCCTATTTTAAAAACTTTTATGAAGCCCATTGCAAGATCTCAGTTTAACAGGTTTAATTAGTTTACCTGGTCATTATTATTGGAACAAGGTAAATTGGTGGCAGCTCAATAAACAGCTGTATATTAATAAGGCTTTTTAAGCATTATCTTTATAAGATATAATGAGAATAAAAGCACCTTATCACTGGTACAAGAATGTTGCTGTTATCCTGATCTTTTTACTATTAAATCCGGCATGGGCAAATTCCCAATGTCCCGAAAATATTGATTTTGAGACTGGCACTTTTAACGGATGGACCTGTTATCTTGGTACCGTTCAGGATATCGGTGGTGAGAATGTGATCACTTTGAATTCCGTACCGGCGCCGGTATTGGATGAACATACCATGCTTTCTTCCTTTCCCGGTGATGGCCTGGATGAATATTGTGGTTTTCCAAAGAATTGTCCAAATGGAAGCGGCCATTCCATAAAACTAGGCAACGATCAGTCAGGAGGTCGTGCCGAAGGACTTTCGTATACTTTTACAATTCCACCAACAACTAATAAATTCTCGCTCACCTATAATTACGCTGTAGTATTTGAGGATCCGGGACATCCTACTAAAAGGCAGCCAAGACTGGAAATAGAAGTAATTAATGTTACTGATAATTTACCGCTGGAGTGTTTTTCATTCTCCTTTGTTGCCTATAATTCATTACCCGGATTTTTTACAGCTCCAACTGAACCCAATGGGTCTCCCATCAGGTATAAGGACTGGACCACTAATACAATATATTTAAACGGATACCAGGGAAAGACGATCAGGTTATTTATCAGAACTGCCGATTGTACCTATTCGATACATTTTGGATATGCCTACATTGATGTAAGCTCCAAATGTGAGAATGGCTTTGCCGGGGAAACCTTTTGCGCACAGGATACAGCAGTTGATGTAGTTGCACCATCCGGCTACCAGGAATACTATTGGTATAATAGTACATTTAGTCAATTGCTAAGCACGCAACAGCTGCTTCATCTTCAACCGCCACCAACTGCTGCTACCAGCTATGCAGTAGCGTTAGTTCCGTTTCCTGGATATGGATGCGAGGATACATTGATCGTAGAATTGCAGGATACACTGAGTGCAAAAGCAATTGCAGGCCCTGATCAAATTCTTTGCAATTATAATCCGGTCAGGCTTGGCGTGCCGCCTGTAAGTGGAATGATATATAAATGGACACCGGCTTATGGATTAAGTGATCCGAACATTTCCAATCCCACAGCACTTCCGGGCATTGATACAACTTATATATTGAGTATTAAAAGTATCGGCGGAGGTTGTCAAAGTGAAGATACTGTCAAAGTTGCGGTGAGGAATATAGATAATTCTCTGGTTGTGTCAGGGGATTCAGTTTATTGTTATGGGGTTTCACAATTCCCGGTTTTAAAAGTTCAACCGGTCAATATTGTTCAATGGTATCACAATGGATCAGCGATACCCGGAGCAGATCAGTTAACCTACACCGTTACTGCACCAGGTAGTTATTATGCAATGCTACTAAGTAATGTTTGCTCCGACCCAATTCAAACAAGGATTGTGTTTATTCCATTTGATACTGCTTCTGCCGGTGTAAGGTATCCGGAAATAAGTGTTGCATACAATTTTAAATTAAAATTGGCCTCAAGGAATTTTAATAACGGTGTGCAATGGTCGCCCTTTACAAGCCTTGACAACAGGTATACTTCCACTCCTTACTTTAAAGGAGTGAACAGCGCATTATACACTATCCGTATTGCGGATTCTCTTGGCTGTTTTACAGTGGATACCCAATATGTAAGAACCTACAAAAAAATTGCTATTTACGTGCCTTCTGCTTTCACGCCAGATGGTGATGGCCTCAATGATTTCCTGCGGCCCTTGTTACTTGGATTTCAAAAAGTAAAATATTTCCGTGTTTATAACCGCTGGGGTAAATTATTGTTTGAGGCTAATAATGATTTTCCGGGCTGGAATGGAAAAGTGAATAATGTCCTACAGGAAGCCCAGTCCGTAATATGGACAATACAGGCTGAAGATTTGGATGGCAGCATACATACTGAAAAAGGAAGTTCCTTTTTAATGAAGTGATAAAGTAAATACAAATTGCTGTATCTATTCACAAAGTTTTAAAGCGTCTGTCGACTTACTGCTGATCTGCATTTTATTGATTTTCCCATCCTTATTATAGTATAACACCAGGGTGCCATATTCCGTTTGATATGCATCCCAGGTAAGATCTTTGATCTTCGGATTTCCCAGTATTGAAAAAAGGCTGCTACGGGCCGTTCCTAGCGGGAGAGTTATTTTCCCTTTAAAATTTTCCCTCACTTCAAAGTAATTTCTTCCCGGATAAAAATAAAGACCCTGGTCTGCATAGAATACACCGGCACATTTAGCGCTATCAGCTTCAATTACTTCCGTGAAACAAGGAAGATCTTTTTGTATTTCCCCGGAAGTGGATTTTGGATATAAGCTATTTACTTTTCCGGCCAATACATCTACTGATACAGGTGGACATATTTTCGTGGCCTTAAGCTGGCTAAAACCTGTTTGTATGTTAATAATTATTGCCAAAATTAAAATAAGGAATTTCATTATTGATAGTTTAATTGGTTGTGGTTGACAAATAGACTGCAAATTTCCTGCTAAAATTAATTAAGAAATTAGAGACTCAATATTTAAGTTCTTAAGATTTTACTCTCATTCCGGGTTTGCTAAGTTCCGGATGATACTGTTTATGCTTAACCATTTAAAACTTAGGTTTAACTTTACGATACATTCCTCACTAATTTGAAATAAAACCAAACAGTCATGGCAAATAAACTGTTGTTGATGCTGATGTTCTGTATACCGAATGTATTATCAGTGCAATCATTTAAAAGATTCCATGCCAGATCTATTGTGTTGGTTACCGACGCACTTTTGAAACGTGGTTATAGTAAAAAAGATATCAAAAAAATCTTAGGACAAAATCTCCTCCGCGTATTTAAGGCAAACCAACCAGGATAGATCATAAACATTTCATAGAAAATGGAAAGCGTTATCATAAGACAGGCAACAGTTAATGACCTACAAACATTACTTTTATTTGAACAGGGTGTAATTGAAGCTGAGCGTCCTTTTGATATTACCTTGAAAATGGTTGATACTAATTATTATGATATCCCAAAAATGATCTCATCACATGAAGTTCAGCTTCTTGTTGCTGAAGAAAACGATCAACTCATAGGATCGGGTTATGCACGCATTGAATCAGCAAAGCCATATTTGCAGCATATACAACATGCATACCTTGGATTCATGTATGTACTTCCTCAATACAGGGGCCTGGGAATTAATAAAATGATAATGGATGATCTTGCATCATGGACGCTGTCCCAAAATATAAATGAATTGAGATTAGACGTGTATCATATCAATGAACCTGCTATCCGTGCATATGAAAAGTTTGGTTTTACCAGGCATATGGTAGAAATGAGAAAGCGTATCGGTTAAGCATTATTTCTAATTCTACAACTAGCCGGCCGCTTTTCTGTATAATTTTGAGATTGTTCATTAAAATTTTGATTTAAAAAAGTTGCAGATTTTGTACAGTTATCTTAACAGGATACTTGCTCCTTTTTCATTTACCGGTTTTTTGCTTACCGGATCATTGTAATTTAACTGCCACACATAAGTTCCGGTTTCTGCAGGGATTCCTTTATACCTTCCATTCCAGCCTTGTAAAGGATCAGTAGTGGAGAACAACAGTTCACCGAATCGATTATAAACGCGGAACAGGAAGTTAGTTGCCAGGTCTGCATTTATAGCCTTTAATTTATCATTAGTGCCGTCACCATTTGGAGTAAATGCGCCGGCCACTTTGATCAGGCAATTATCCAAAACCTTTACGAATATCTCGTCTGCTGACATGCAGCCATTGTTGTCTATATTTAACTTATATGTCTCACTATGTTTGGCTGTAGTTATTTGGGGATCGGTTGAGCCGTTGGTCCATAAATACGTATATCCTGTAACGTTAGGTCCACTTATCTTTGTTGTTATGCCGGGGCAAAGTGTTTTATCTGCACCAAGATCAAAGATCGGCACTTTGTATACTTTGGTAGAAGAATTTTTCCAGATCACTCCGCAAAATCGGTCCGTGGCCGATAGTGTAATAACATAATTTCCTTGAAGGCTATAAGGAAATACAAATACAGGCGCATTGTTTAAAATTGCTCCATTCCCATTGTTCCATGAATAACTGCTGATATTTCCTTGCAGGTTTGCAGTTAGAGAAACTGATTCTCCTGTGCAGTACTTAGCATTCAAACCTGTAAATTCTACGACCGGAATTGCAGTAATAATGATATTTTTAGTTGCCGTATCTGAACAGCCATGGTTATTAACTGCTACCAGTGTTATATGGAATGAATCATTTACCGCATACGAATGGGGAGGGGGAGATTGCCCGGCAAATGCAGTATTGTCGCCGAACTGCCATTGATATTGCAGGCTATTGCCTGATGAGTTGTTAGTAAAGGTTACGATGGTATTTTTGCAACTGGTATCCACAGAGTAGAAAGTAGCGTTGATAGCATTGTTTAGAGAATATGTTCTCAATAAAGTATCGCTGCATATTCCATTTGAAATGATCAGTTGTACGGTAGCGGCAATAGTTGAAACGGGAAAAGTATGAGAAGTTGATTGCCCTGATACTGCAGAGCCATCACTAAAACTCCAGCTCCAGGAATTAATACCATTACCACCCGGATGAGATAATATAATTGTGTCCTCCGCGCAACCCCATCGGATCTCATCTGCAAAAACCGGGGAAGGCTTACCGAGAACATTAAAAGAGATCGTTTCTGTTGTATCCTGCAGCGCATAGCAGGTATCTAAAACGCTGTTATTATCACTCCCCCATTTATTATGCAATAGATATGTTCCAAAAGTATTTATTGGCTGTGCTAAATGTACAATAAACCAGCTACTGTAATTGGAGGTGCATGTAGCAGGATCCGCTGATACAGACGTGATTCCTACAACGACCGGTCCCGTTATATAGAATTCTGTTCCGGAAGTGGAAACACTGGCACATGTTATCGGCTTGCTATAAAATACTTTGATCTCCGAAGGATTACATTTATCATATTGCAATGAATCATACCTGGGTAGTGGCGTCTGCGTTGTTGCAAAAGGCTTAATACTATTAGCCGGCATAAATGAAAAGCAGGTATCACTCAGTGTATTTCCATCAGAGCCATTTTCAATATTCACATTAAAATTTCCAGCAGGTAAATTTCCTGATAATGTTACAATAACCTGGCTCGTATAGTTAACAGTGCTACAATTTGAGGAGATACCAGTAACCGTTAGTACTCCAGGCGTTATAGAGAATTCACTTCCATTTGCTGAAACAGAATTACAAGCAACAGGCTTATCAAAATTTACCGTAATGTTAAATGGTTTGCATTCATCAAAAGAAACACTTTGAATGGCAGGCGCTGAGCTCACCTGGGTAATTACCAAATTATGCTGATAACCTGGTGGCAGTGCAGTACCGCAAGTATCAATAACCGAATTGCCATCTGCTCCGTTGTTTACAACCAGCTGGTAATTTCCAAATGGCAGGGGATCTTGTAAGATCAGCTGGATATTATTTGTATAGGTTGATCCCCCGGCACAGTTGGTTTGAACGGAAACAATAGGATGGTTCCCGGGAGTGATCAAAAATTCAGACCCTGTTGCTGTAATACTGTTGCACAATACAGGGGTAGTCATGCTAACTTGTAAGGCAGAAGGAGCGCAACCGGTATAGCTTATAACGTTTATGGCTAGGGGTATTTGTGCAGGCACGGTAAATGGAAAGGATGAGCCGGGAGGTATTATATCCTGGCAAGCGTCCAACAATGTATTCAGATCACTCCCATTGTTAACAACCAGAGAATAATTTCCTGGTAGCAGTGCAGTTTGTAATGCAATGCTCAATTCTGTAAAGGTACTGCTGCCTGTAGAGCATAAAGAACTGATGCTGGTAATGGTATGCGTCCCATTAGTAATGGAGAATTCTGTACCTGTGCTTGTCAGGCTATTACAAAGAATATCCTCTGAAAAAACAACCATTATCAATGCAGCATTGCAACCTGCAATACCAACACTGTTAACTGTGGGTGGCAGATTGTTGGTAATGATAGCTGTACCTCCGACAAAAGTAAGATCATAGCCCAACCCTGAATTAGACCAGTTAGTAACCATCAGGAGGTAATCATTTCCTAAAGTGATCGGCAAGAGCCTGTTAAAAACGTTCGTGTTGCCTGCACAATTCACATCTGTCAGTCCAGCCGAACTACAACCCGTGTTTCCGGTGAATCCACTGATGTTCAATGACACAACAAGATCAGTGGTTAATACTTCCTGTGGTGCACGGCCAGTTACATTCATGATCGCCCAATCATAGTCATCTATTCCTGAGGCCGGCGTGATCAAAAATCCTAAAGTACCGGACTGGTAACAATGAAATTTATACCAAACTGAATTACCGGTTGTAGTGGGATCGATTGGACAGCCTGTTTGTGCAAGATTAGGAGCAGTGCAGGATGGTACATCGGGTTGAGGAAAAGTAAGTACTCCACAAATTGCTATGGCAGTCTGGGGCGTTCTACCCGGTCCAGAACATACCTGGGCCTTTAAAGAAAATGAGCATAGAATAAATAAAAGGGTAAAAACACGCATTCATTTAATTGAGCACTAAAAGTACATAAAAATAAATATCCTTGATTGCGGTGGTGAGGGCGAGGATTGGTACGTTTATTTCAGATTTAAGTTGTCATTCATTTCATTTATTCTTTTGCATGATAATGCGGCACCTCCATATCAGTTAACCTTTATTAAAAAAATGCAAAACCTCGTTCAATTTCTTATAGCAACGGATGTTGTAAGCTTTCTACCATTCGGCTTTGAGCAGCCAAATATTGCTATTTTATATTTTCCATACACGTTGTTGCCCGGTTATATAGTTCCACTTGTATTGTTTTCACAACTGGTATCGATCCGGAAATTAATGCAGGCAGAAAAGGTTGTTTGACAGTACCATTTAAGTAACCCAACCACATTGTTGAATTCATGAATTGAACCTAAACATTTGCTTTATTACATGGCTTGTTAAAATCCCAATTCAAGCCTTTGCACGTTTTTACTTCTTGTAAGAAGTTACTAAATTTATAATAAAAATTGTGGTCAGGGAAGTTTACGAAATTCAAAAGGCTGAAGTGATCCATTCGCATTTGGGCAGCCGAAGATCATCAACTCCGTTTTTGGAGCTTTCGAAATACAAATTATATTTTACGTTACATGCAATATTTATCGGTATAATACTATTGTATCAATCCGCCTGGCTTTTCAGTAAAACAACCAACGCTTATTGTTATGCTTATAATGAACAACAACTGGTAAGCCGCAATGAGAGTCCGGGGACATTGGTTTATCATTATATTGTTAAAGATAAAATGTACCGTGAATTAACAACCAGGAACGAGATCCCACTTTCACAGCACTCGATCAGGATCCGCTATTTACCATTCGAACCGTCGATTTCAAGATTGGATACTTTTGAAGGGCAATGGGCTGGATTTGTAATTTTCTGGGGAATTTTCTTTGTTATCACCACCATGATATTTTTTATTCCAAACGAAACAATGCCACCAAACAGCTATTTTTATTTTAATAAAAGGAAGCCCTGGATCCATATGATCGTTAAGTAATTAAAGTTACGACTCTAAAATATCCCAGGGTGTTTCCATTCCGGCATCTGTATCATTTTCTGAATCATTATCAAGTACATCCTTAGAATCATCAGTATGATCTTCGGCCGTATCCTTAGTTAAAGATTCATCTGTTCTGATATTATTGATATCGTCCTCCGAGATCTCATCATGCTCATTGGTAAGATGTTCATGATTTCTTTTGTCGGTTTGCTCATCTGTGAACCTCCTGCTTTTTTTTCCGGGTTCCATTTTAGATTGCTCTGTCATAAAATTGCTTTGAGTATATCAATAGTTATATAATATCATACCAAATTCTAACGCAGGGTAAAATTTTTTACCCACACGGTGAATGTGTATAGACAGTGTAGTAATACGTATAAAAAAATCCCCGGGTTTCCGGGGATTTATGATCCAAATATTGATAAAATTAATTCTTAACGATCTTGAAAATACCGAGCTTTATTCCCTGTTCGTTGATATACTGGATAATGTACGTGCCTCTTTCAAAGCTTCCAAACTGAACATTTGTGTCATTCACGCCCATATTCAGGGAAATAGAATTCAACTGAAGTTTTTTACCAGTGATATCGATCACGGATAACTGCACAGTTTGTCTTTTATCAGATTGCAACTGAACATGAAGTATATCATTAACCGGGTTGGGATACAAACTTGTAACTGCAATTGCCCTTTTAGAGGTAGTCAATTTAACGATCGACGAATAACTGATACTGCCATCAAGGTCAATGGTTTTAAGCCTGTAAAAGCTTAAACCTGCGAATGGATAAGGATCAATCGCACTGTAGGAAGCACCTCCTCCATTTCTTCCTTGTGGCGATGTAATGCTGAAGTCACTGAATGTTATTCCATCCATACTTCTTTCCAAAGTCATATGATCAACATTATCTTCTGAAGCTGTATTCCAGTAAAGGTTTGCTTTTTCATTCTTGATACTGCCTGTGAAGCTGGTAAGCTTAACCGGTAGTGGACCGCACGATGCATATGGCAGGCAAGATCTGCGTTTCTTTGTAACCCCTGTTAAGTTATTATAGGTAGTTACAAAGTTTTGCCCTGCAGTACAAATATTCTTCAAATAAAAATCAAGGAATGGTGATAGCAAAGACATTGTCTTCCCTAATACAGCAGAAGTGCTTATTGTTGAGAACCCGCAACCCGATGCAAGGTCGCCTGCAATACAAATTAAATTATTATTTGCAAACTGGCAGTGGTGAGCATCTGTAATATCTACATAGGTCTTACATGCAAGCAAGGTGTTATTGTACATTACCTCTTGTATCGAATCCTTCACAACACAATCTTTACTGCCACTGATTATCAATGTTGGCTTAAAATTTAAATATGCAGCAAGCGTTGC
>JBDSDG010000085.1:0-15603 GCA_039920685.1 Ferruginibacter sp. | reverse complement strand
GTAACATTAGTTGGCTTTGGTACTTTTTCTGTTTCTAAGAGAGCTGCACGTAACGGCCGTAATCCACAAACAGGCGCTGTTATAAAAATTAAAGCAAAGAAAGTTGCTAAATTTAAAGCAGGAAAAGAATTGTCTGCAAAAATGTAAGCTGCACACAGAAAATTTAAAAAGCAAGGCCGCAACGTCTTGCTTTTTTGTTATACTTTTGATCACACAAAAAAATAAATGTAAATATGGGACGTGGAGATATTAAAACCAAGAAAGGAAAAATTTTTGCTGGAAGCTTTGGTAAGACAAGGTCTGCTAAAACGGTTAAGCCAGTTGCAAAGCCAGCTGCCAACGCACCTGCTGCTGCTACTGTAGTTGCTGCACCGGTTAAAAGATCAGCCGCAAAAAAGGAAAAATAAATTATAGAGTTTACACCTTTTAAAGGTGTAAACTTATACCAGGTCAGGGCGCCAGCCTTTGTATCTTCCAGGTTTTGCCTTCCACCATAGTATATTGAATACGATCATGCATCCTGTTAGGCCTTCCCTGCCAGAACTCTACCATGGAAGGTTTAAGAATATAGCCACCCCAGTGAGGCGGCCTCTCAATATTTTGTCCGGTAAATTTCATGGATAGTCCAACAAAATTTTCTTCCAGTATTTCCCTTGATGGAATTACCTGGCTTTGCGGCGAGGCCCATGCACCAATCCTGCTTCCTTCAGGCCGGGAATTAAAATATTCATCACTTTCTTCACCAGGCAATTTTTCTACGATCCCTTCTACCCTTACCTGTCGTTCCAGTTCTTTCCAAAAAAATACAAGGCACGCAGAAGGATTCTCTTTAAGCGCTTTTCCTTTTTGGCTTTCATAATTGGTAAAGAACAAAAATCCTTTCTCGTCTATCCCTTTCAGTAATACTATCCTTGCCGAAGGTGTTCCGGCCGACCCAACGGTTGCAAGTGTCATCGCATTTACTTCATCAATATTGCTGTTTAAAACATCCTGCCACCATTTCTCAAATTGTTTTACCGGGTCCTGCAACACGTTTTGTTCATCGAGTTCCTGCAATTTATACTCCTTCCTGATAGCAGATATAGTACTGTTCATCATTCACTGTTTATACAAAAGTCACTAAAATATATGGCATAAAAAAAGCCATCACAGGATGGCTTTCCATGTTAAATTATGTTTTAACCATTTCCCATACCCGACAAGGTTCCCAATCAAAACATTCCATATATTACCAGCCCTAAAACAACCTTTTTATCTTCCGGTGTTCTTTTTACGAACCGATTACAAGTTACATCAGGTATATGCGGTATATCCACGCAGCCAATGCAATAAGCCATCCTATTACTGGAATAAATCACAATAAGACTGAAAGAGAAGATGGTGTATTCGAATAAGCTATACGCTGTGCAGATCTATTGATATTTTTTTCTGAGTCAAAACCTGGTGCCAACATAACAATTATGTAATCTGTGGGATAAATTGTTTCCAATGCTGCAATCAATGAAATGACCGCAGTTACAATGAAGTATTGAAAACCGCTGGCGCCCGCGAAAAACAAGCATCTCAATATTGAGCAAAGAGAGGCAATGATAGCAAGCGGCAAAACATAGCCCGTAAATAATGAAGCCTGGATTGCAGTTTCAGATTCAATTACCAGCCATTCTGTTTTAGGAGTGGTCAGTTATTTTAATTCGGTCTACCAGTTCATACAAATATGATTTAGGCACCAAAATAGAAAATAGAATATCCTTATATAAGATTATCCTTTTTATTTTTATATAACATCCAGGTTTGGTGGAAGAATTTGAAATTGTTGCTTTAAGTGTTCAATTTCCAATTGTGCCAATTCAAGCTGGCTTTCCAGTTCGGCAACCCTGGATATCGAGCCGGCTAATTGCTTATACATTATGCTTGTATCTGCTAATTCATTGTCAAGGTCTCTTACGGCCGCCTTGCTGCTCTCATACTTTTCCCTGATAGTATAAAAATCCTTCTCCATTTCGATGGATTGAATGATCTCTTCTTCCATTGCCATTTCTCGCTTTGCTGCACCGGCTGCCAATCGTTGTTGTTCTCCTATATTATTTTGCATTTGGGTGATCTCCTCCAGGTTTCCCTCCAGTGTACTTTGTAAAAGAACACTATAAGCCGCCTTTTTCCGCAGTATGCCAACCTCTTCATCCCTTATATTAATCATTTCGGTTATATCCTGTAACTGGATCCGAAGCAATTCATTTTCGCTTTTAAGCTGTTGCAACTCATCCTTTGAAAGCATATTTTTACAATCATTTCTTTTAAATGTAAGCAATTTATCAGGTGAGCCAAAGTTTGCTTCAATAAAAATTAACTGCATCTCCTACCGGGCAACGAATTTTTAACTAAGAGCATCTTTGGTAATGTTGCCCTGATCCAATAACTAGAAATTGACGGAAGATGAGCTAATAAAAGGATGTATAAGGGAAAATGCAGCCTGTCAAAAGGAAGTATTTCACCGATTCGCCGGGCATATGCTGGGCGTATGTCAACGCTATGCCCGTAACAATGATGATGCAGAGGATATTTTACAGGATTCATTTATAAAAGTATTCGGTAAGATCGGGCAGTTTAAATTCGAAGGTTCGTTTGAAGGATGGATAAGAAAGATCGTAGTAAACACAGCTCTTAAAAAATATAGCCTGATCAGGTACGATAAAGAGGTTAATGGCCATGAGATCAAAGAGAACCACGGTGGCCATTCTGACCCTGTAGCGTATTCGCAGTTAACGGAAAAGGATCTTATCGCATTAATAAACAGTTTGCCGGATGGCTACAGGCTAATATTTAATTTGTATGTTATTGAAGGTTACCAGCATGAAGAGATCGCAGATATGCTGAAGATACAGCCGGGAACAAGCAGAAGTCAATTGGTGAAAGCAAGGATGATGCTTCAGAAACAGATATTACAATTACAAAAGGTTGCAGTATGAAAAATAATTCATCATTGGATGATCACATAAAAAAGCAATTCAGCAATTATAAGCCGGATGTTCCTGCTCATATTTGGCAAAATATTGTTGCTGGTAAGGAAAGAAAGCGACCTGTCCTTTGGTTTAGTTTTTATAACAAAACGGCGCTCTTGCTGTTATTAGGTGCTTCTATTATCGCCACCGGAATTATTTTATACAAGGTCAATTATAACAACCTGCAACACAAAACCGGGAACAATTCTCCGGAGAAAATAAAGCATGATCCATCCGATATTGCATCTCAAAATGGTAATAAAAATAAATACACTGAACCGTTAACTACGGAAACTGTTTCTGCACCCACAGTCATCGATCCTTTAACCATTAATAACAATTCTATTTTTGTTGAACCGCTTGAAAAGAAATCATCCCGAAATAAACAATATCCTGCTGCGAACAGCGATATAATTGGTGGTGCCGATCGGCAGACTAATAATCCAAAGGGCAGGAAATTCTTTAAGTGGAAAACCGGGGTGGCTATCAGTGCACCGGATATAGTTAATGAGAGTGAAGGCCAGGGTGAAATTGCTAACGCTGACTATAATGACCTTCTTAAAAATGCCTCATATATGAATTTTGATCTGCTGCATAGTTCACGAGGCGATCTTTCGTTACACACAATTAATATCCCTGAATTGAATATTCCATGCCCGCGCCTTAAACGCGGATCCGGAAATGGATATGTTGAGGTATACGGAGGCCCTGATCATTCGTTCAGAAGTATAACAGACACGGGTAATTCCGTTTATATGAAAAAAAGAGAGGAAAGCTCAACATTCTCGTCGGCATTTAGCGCAGGTATCCGGTATACAAAAGTATTTAACAACGGAATGAGCTTTCGCACAGGTTTAAATTATAGCCAGATAAACGAAAAATTTAAGTACCAGGAGGGAAATATCATCCAGGTAGTTTACATAACTAACGCCAACGGAGATACGACAGGCAGCTTCTCCACTTCTGCCACCAGGTATAAAACCACCTATAATAAATTCAAGACGATCGATATTCCATTATTGATAGGTTACGAGGTGGAAAACGGAAGATTCACCTTCAATTTTAATGCAGGTGCCATCGTTAATATTTATAGCTGGCAGAGAGGCGATGTGCTTGATACTGCTTACAAACCCATAAGTATTACAACAGGAAAAGGTTCTTCACCATACCAGTTTAAAACCAATTCAGGTATAGGATTTCTCGCAGCCGCTTCTATTTATTATAAATTGACTGATAGAATGCATTTGCTGGCTGAACCTTATTTCAGGTATAACTTTTCGCCTGCAAGTAAATCAGATCTCACATTAAAACAAAAATACAATACTGCCGGTATTAGATTGGGATTAAGATTTGATCTTTAACAGGCAACAAAAGATAATAAACAGGAATCTGACAAATGCTTCCTCTGCATACAAAATGATAAACATGAAGGCAAACAAAACATTTTTTTTATTACTGATCGCGGCATTTTCTTTTACCTCTTGTCAAAAGGACCTGGACGTGCTTGTTGTTGATCCTGTGCTCGGTCCTGATAGTACCTGGTATGATGCCATTAGTCCTTCGATGCCCGTGGTTGGTTTAAAAAACAGTTTGTTGTTGGACATACACCAGGATAGTTTTATTATGAACACCACAGCAACTGCTTTTACGGCCAGTTCCGGTTTGCAACTGCTTTTTACTCCAGCTTCATTGCTTACTTCAGCAGGCATGCCTGCCTTGGGAGAAATAAAAGTTGAGTCCTACCTTCTGAAAAAGAAAGGAGATATGATCAGAATGGGCACACCAACCACTTCTGATGGAAAAGTACTTGTTTCAGGTGGGGAGCTGTATGTTCGTTTATTAAAAGATGGAGCAGAATTACAGGTGTCACAAAACAGCCATGTTAATATCAGTTATGCAGACACCGGTCTCTCATCGCAAATGGAATTATTTTATGGTGATGCCACCAATTCATCTGGTTTTAATTGGCTACCGAATGCAGACTCTTCAAATTTTGTAATCCCAACAACGGTTCAGACGTACCAATTATTAACAAACAGGCTTCATTGGATCAACTGCGATTATTTTTATGATACATCAAATGCTTTTCAAACCACGGTATCGGCCGTGCTGCCTTCCAATTATACCAATGCAAATACAATTGCGTATATCGTTTTTAGCGATATCCGCTCGGTGATTGCAATGAACGGTAATTCATTCACACGTAAGTTCAGTTCCGGTAAGCTTCCGGTGAACAAATCAATAACCATGGTGATCATTTCAAAGCAAGGAGATAATTATTTCCTCGGGCATCAACAAGCTATTACAACCGGAACACCAGGCGCTATCAGTGTCCAGGAAATAACGGTAACGCCTGTGATCACCTCTGCAAATGATATTAAAACGTACCTGGATAGTTTATAGTTTTACTTTGAGGGCTCAATAAAAAAGCTGTCTTTTCAGACAGCTTTTTTTATAAAATGATTTTAACCTTTAGCTTACAAGAGTGCCAACTCGTTCGCCTGTTACAACACTTAAAAGATTGCCGGGCTTATTCATGTCAAATACAATTATCGGAAGGTCATTTTCCATGCAAAGTGTAAACGCTGTCATATCCATCACCTTTAAATTCTTCGATATGCATTCAGCAAAAGAAATTTTTTCATACTTGGTTGCCTTTGGATCTTTTTCGGGATCCGAAGAATATATACCATCAACACGTGTACCTTTTAAGATCACATCCGCTTTTATTTCAATGGCCCTTAAAGAACCTGCCGTATCTGTTGTAAAATATGGATTTCCTGTTCCTGCTCCAAAGATCACAACCCGGCCTTTTTCAAGATGCCTCATTGCCCGCCTGCGGATATATGGCTCGGCTATTTGTTCCATTTTTATTGCGCTTTGAAGCCTGGTATATACACCGGCCTTCTCCAACCCGCTCTGCACAGCCATTCCATTTATGACCGTTGCAAGCATCCCCATATAATCTCCCTGCGCCCTTTCTATACCAGTTTCGGCTTCGTTCATGCCACGGTAAATATTTCCTCCACCGATAACGAGCGCTACCTGAACTCCCATGTCTGTAATCTGTTTAATATCCTGGGCATACTGTGCAATGACCGATGAATCCATCCCAAAATTTTTCTCTCCCATCAAAGATTCGCCCGAAAGTTTTAGTAAAACACGTTTGTACTTAGGAAGCATAGAAGCTGTGTGATTTATTTTAGCGAAGATAAAGGATTAAAGGAAACAGTAAGAGGGGGCTTTGAGATAAACCAACGTTGGTTATTCCAGCAAGTGGTTTAAAAAATTCCCTTTTTTCCTCACAGAAACCATTACAATACTTCCATCTTCCATTTCCATATATCCATTCTTTCCGCGGAAATATTTTTTCAGGTATTTTAGATTGACTATCCAGGAATGATGCACTCTTAAAAAAAACGCTTCGGGAAGCAATTGTTCCAGAACTTTTAGATTCTTTGTACAGGTTACTTTTTTATCACCAACAAGATGCAAGATACTGAAGCTGCCTTTTGCGCTGATGCGGATGATCTGGTCGCAATTTATAAAAAGCACACCGTCACTTACCGGTAGCCCTATCTTATGGCTACCAAAATCTGAGATTTCTTTTATTGCTTTAAGCACATTTTCATTTCCGGAGGAAGCGAGGCCTATTCGCTGTACGGCTTTTGAGGTTGCTTGCTTTAGCTCTTCTATATTTATCGGCTTAAGCAAATAATCCACTGCATTGTGCCTAAAGGCCTTTACTGCATATTCATTGAATGCTGTGATGAAAATTATCTCAAAACTGATCTCCTTTAATTCTGCCAGCATATCAAATGCATTTCCCTGGCTCAATTCAATGTCCAGGAAAATAAGCTGTGGCTTTTTTGCCTTTATCAGGGTTATCGCATCCTTTATATTCCTGGCATTCCCAACAAGTGTTACCAGGTCACCGCAGTATGTTCTGACAAGATTTTCAAGCAGCTGAAGGTTTCGTGGTTCATCTTCAATGTGAATGGCCTCGATCATGTTTGCATCATTTTAAAGGGTAGTTGAATGATAACCTGTGTTCCGGCAGGCGAGCCGGCAGCATCTTCCATGTCAATAATTTCAATTGTAAAGTGGTAATCTTTATTTTGAGTCAGTAATTCCAGCCGTTTACTAACGATATCGATACCATAACTTTTTTGAATTTCAGGGTGCTCGCTTTCATTACGCTTTTTTCTTCCAACTCCATTATCTGTTACTTTGCAAACGACCTGGTCCAGGTTGCGGCTAATGGCAATCGTTATCAATCCTATTTTATTTTCAAGATGCTTGATGCCATGCCTGATACAATTTTCAACTATTGGCTGAAGCATCATATTGGGTATCTGGGTATGATTCACATCGATAGCATCGTCAATTACAATTTGGAACTCCAATTGGCCCGGCATCCGCAATTGCTCTAAAAAAAGGTACTCCGACAGGTAAAGTTTTTCTTCGGCTAATAAAATATATGGATTCGCAGAGATCTCCAGTGTCTTTCTTATAAGCCGTGCAAATTTTACGAGGTTATCGTTTGCTTCATCTTTATTACCAAACAGTATCAACTGTTGTATTGAAGTAAGGCAATTAAATATAAAATGTGAATTCATTTGCGAGCGCAATGCTGTTTGCTCAAGCTCTATGATCCTGGTTTTAGCAATTCCCTTTACACGCTCCTTCTTCCTGATCTGGTTGATCCTGCTTTTATATAACACGTAGCCCACGCCAGTTATAAAGACCAACATCATCAATCTTAACCAATTGTTCTTCCACCATGGTTTTTCCATGATGATATCTAGGGTTCTTATTTCGGAAAATCTGTGCTGGTTAGGAATACTTGCTTTTAATTGAAGTTTATAATTGCCGGGAGCAAGATTTTCTAACAGCAATTCTGTGCCTGATATCGGCCGCCACGTTGTATCCTTTAATTTAAAACGGTAAAAATACTTTACGTCATCAGGTGAATTAAAACACACAGCATTATATCTGATCTTTAATCGATTGTTTTGATAGGGTAAACTGATATGGCTGATACCTGTTGTATCTCCTTTGTAGTAATTAATATTACTAATATGAAAATGAATTGTTTGTTTGGATGCCGAAAGAAACTGTTCAGGTCTTTCAATTATAAAAAGGCCACGATTGGTTGCGGCAACGATATTATTGCGGAAGGGAATGATCTGGTTAACAATAAGATCGTAAAAACCCGCATTTTCACCGATACTGTTTATTGTATAACGCAATGGCAAATATGACTTAAAGCTTATAACCGATATGCCTTTTGATGTAACAACCCAAAGCCTGTCCTGTTGTGGCATAAGATATTTGATGGAGTTGCTAAGTAAGCCATCTTCCTCTGTTATATGCCCCAGAATGGTAGTGTCTTTCATTACAACAATGCCACCGGACCTAATAGCGATCATGTAAAGCTTATTGTCCATTTGCCGGATCGCATTGATTCCCAGGTCGAATAGCGCATTTGAATCCTTAAATATTATAAGCTGATCTTTCTGCAGATCATGCTTATACATTTTATAAATGGAGCCCAACCATATTTGACTTTGCTGGTCAATATAAAATGCGGTCGGCCTTATGGTTAACTTATGAATTTCTAATGGAAAAACTTTGCTCTTTTGCTTAAAAATATCATTATTGAAGTCCGCCTTTGCCAGCCTCGTGCCTCTATGGAATAAATATGTATTTCTTGAAATTTCGAAAAGTTCGGAAGTAGATTGAAGTATCGCGGCGTTTTTAAACATGGATCTCATGCTTTCCACCTGCCCGTACTCCGGGTTTCCTTCATTGGCCGATCTACCTGCTAAATAAATATTATTCCTGTCATCTGTTAACAGGTCGTATAATATTTCATTCTTATGAAGAAAGACGGGCGTAACTGAACTGTTTTCATACTTATATACCCCTTCTGAATTTGCAAATAATAAAATACTATCATGATAATTGCAAACCCGGGAAATGGATTGATCCAGATTGATATCTCCCCCTAAATTATACAGGTTGATATTTTTTAAATAGTATGCCCCTTTTTCCAGGGTGGCAAACCATGTTCCTCCTTCATAATCAGTAGTTATGCAGGTAATGGTTTTATCAGTAAGTAATTGGGTAGTACTTATCGATAGATCCGAATTTAATAGCATGGCCCCGCTTTTTGAAAATCCCGCCCAGATTTTATTTTCTTCTATGGTATATAGGCTGATAACATTGAATGAAAACTCTTTAATAGTATAGTGTCCGTCATCGGTAAATTTTATGATCTTGTTCCCCGCATTGAAATAAAATTCTTTTCCATTATTTGACACACAACTATATTGTAATGGTATCCTGTCCAGACTACACGGAATAGTATAACGCCATGTTTTATTATTGGCGCTGAGTTTTATAAATACAGAATCAGAATGCGAATTGAAAGAGATCTGCTGTGTAAAGTAATAGCTCTTACTCATTTTAGTGATCTCGTAAATAGTAGAGTCAGATGACTTAGTTGAAGTGCTATTTACGATCTCAAGGACCCCCGCTGCGGAAATTTTACAGTTTTGGTATTTACCGGAAATAATTACATCATCCATGTCATTTACAAACGCGTCCATTATCAGGATGCCGTTAAGCCGGGAAGTAATGAGATGATTGTATTTATAAGGATAGATGATGCCTTTATAAAAATATGCGAGTTTGCCTGTGAAGGAAAAGAACCAGATCCTTCCCTTGTTATCTTCTCTTATTTTGAAGATCACGTTATCCGGGAGATTGAAGCGATCTATAACAGCTCCGTTGTACCTGATCACCCCCTGGTCGGTGGCTATCCATAAATATTCTTTGCTATCGCGGAAAATAAAATAGGTCTCGTTACTTGGCAGGCCATTCTTCTGTGACAAATTTTCCAGCTCAAACCTTTTGTGTTGCGTTTGGGCAGTTTTTGAAAACATAATCAATATACAGGCAAGTATGTGTAGGCCTTTCAAATGAAGCAGTTTTGTACAACCAACATACAACTATTAGTTGAACGTTACATTTCCGTGTAAAAAATTTGAACACTTATTCAAAAAAAGTTGCAGTTATTTATCTTTCGTTACAGTTAAAAAAAATTATGGTTTTATTATGAAAAACCTACCTATTTTTAAAAGTCCCCTGTGGGCGCCACTAACAAAGAATTATCCCTATAAAACGCCTGAAAAGGTAATGCACTGAAACCCTGTAAGCTTACTTGCGGGGTTTTTTATTTTGTATCTATGGATGGTTTGAGTTAAACTAAACAGTGTACTTATCGTACATGATACCTCTACATATATCTCATAACAATCCTTTTTCATAAGCAAGGTGAAGCGCTTGTGCCCGGCTGTTAACATGAAGTTTATAGTAAATATTAATAACGTGCTTTTTGGCAGTATTGGAGCTTATCATTAGCTTGGACCCAATCTCCTTATAGGATAATCCATAAACAAGTAGCTGAAGAATTTCGCTTTCCCTTTGTGTAAGATCGAAAAATGTTTTAACTAATCCTCCCGCTCGTTTCTTAAGGGGTGTAAGATCATTATTCTGCACCAGCTGCAAAATTTTATGGGCAATTCCGGGGGAAATAGGGCCCGCTCCACTTTCATGCATTTGCCATAACATATCAGTGATGTTTTCTGCGCTGTCATCTTTTAATAAATAACCAAAGGCACCTGCTTTAATTGCTTTGAATATTTTATCCTCATCATCAAATATGGTAAGCACTACAAACTTAACAGAAGGATAAAAAGATGAACCCACCGCAATGGTATCCACACCATCCATATTAGGCATTTCAAGATCCATTAACGCCACATCCGGAATTTTATCAGGCTCCAGTTCTTTCATCTTTTGCATAAAATCCTTCCCATCTTCTGCTATAAGGATTATTTCAAAATGGCCATGTCTTAATAATTTATCTTTTAAGATATTCCGGTTGCTTGCCTTATCATCGATTATCGCAATTTTAATATGCATATAATTGGAATTCATGAAATATCTGTAAATCTATTGTCAAAAACAATAATCCGAATGGATACTGTTATATTTTCTCAGTTCCATTAACCCTGATAATAACAGATGTGCCCGCGTTTTCCCATGACCATATCTTAAGGTCAAAACCGGCATCGGAAGCCCGTTGGCGCATGTTTTCTAATCCATTCCCCTGGCCACTCTCTTCATTCAATTTGTCATTGAACCCTTTCCCATCGTCCGACACAATAAGTTCCCAGATTTCGTCCTTCTGATTGCTGATGATCCTGATATTAACTGCACCAGAATGTTTGATAGCGTTGGTGACCGTTTCCTGTATGATCCTGACCAGATTAAGTGCACGCGTGTAGTGCAAAAGTTTCCCTGAAGGAACTTCGCCTTCAATGCCAAACTTAATATGGGGGTAATAGCGCGTAAACGGTTGAAGAAAATTACGAATGCGCAAAAAACAATCTTCAGCAGTATAATTATCTTTTTTAAATGCCCATATCGTTTCTCTCAATGAGGTTATGATATCTTTAGAAGCAAATTTTAATTCTTTCATTAATTCTCCCCGTAACTTTTCATCTGGTTCTTTTTCCAGAAGTTCAGTATTATACAAAACGGCATTTGCATAAGCCCCTATATTATCATGCAGATCGCGTGAGATTCGTTCCCGCTCCAGCCTTAATTTATGTTGATTCTCAAATTCGGCTAATTTTATTTTATATCTTTTGCGATTGTATTGGTTAATGCTTAAAGCTAAAACTGATAAAAGCAAAAAGGCCATTAATATCCGAAACCACCACGTTTTCCACATGGGCGGATGAATAACAATTCTCAATTCTTTCATGGGCTTAACATCTTTATCAAAAAAACGGGATGCATATATCTTAAAAACATATTTGCCCGGAGCCAGGTGATAGCGCACAGTTTGCATATCAATATTTTGTATCCATTGCTCATCAACTCCGTCCATTCGATACTGGTAACTATACTGATCGGGGTTGCTATTTGCCATTGCAACAAAATCGAATGATATAAAATTCTGATCATACTCCAAATCGATTTTTTTTATGCTCCATGCGGCTGTATCGGCAAACGCCTCTTTATTATTTATTTTGATGCTTGTAAAAAGAAGGTTTAGTTTTTCCTCTATAGTATTAATTGCAGCCGGGAAAAAACTACTCACACCATTAACCCCGCCAAAAAATATTTCACCATCTTCCGACATGGCCACCGCATTTGTATTAAATTCATTTTCCTGAAGCCCGTCTTCTTTTTTTAACTGGAGTATGCTGTTATCCTTATTAACTTTAAAAATTCCTTTATTGCTACTGCACCATAGAGATCCATCAATATCGAATGTCATTGAATAGATACATTCATCGGGCAACCCGCCCTCTTTATTTAAATGCATGATGACCTTACCTCTCTCATCTATTTTAAAAATACCTTTGTTGCTTCCTACATAAATATTATTTGAAAAATCCTGGGTGAAGCATCTGACATTACCGGTATTTCTGAAAGGGATTTTTTTCAATATTGAAAATGTTGAAGGATCAATGAAGATAAGTTCTTCATTAGCATGACTGATAATTACGTTATGGAATAACATTCCACTCATGGTATAAGCCTTCGTAAATTCAGATTCGACTGCCGTATTATCAGTAAAATTCACTTTATAAAGCCTTCCTTGCGATGCAATGGCACCTTCCCTTTTATTTTGATATAAAAATTTACCGAAATATTGGACGCCACTTCTATTTTCTGGCAACGAGGTGTTTATTTGTATATTTTCCCCGGGTGACAGATCTTTTTTAAGAACCCAGATCATTTTTTCACCTGAAAAGAAAAATAAGTAGTCCCCATTGCTTTTTTTAATAATGGCATTAAGTGCGGCCGGTTCTTTTTTAGGAGGTAATATCTTTATATGACTGATTAATTGCTGTAAGGTATCAAATACAAGCAATCCATTTCCTGACGTCCCCGCCAGTATCCTGTTATTCTCCTTATCAGGAAGGATGGTCATCACGAAATTATCCTCCCGCTTATTTGTTCCGTAATATTTTACCGGGTAATTATTGCGAATTACTTTTTTCAACCCATCAGTAACAGATAGCAGGTAGAGGTTTCCAAAATTATCTTCTTTAATACTGTTAATCGCAGAAATATTCGAGACTGGCTGATTTTTAAAATTTACTATCTCTGACTTGAGCAAACTGTAGGTAGTATCGGTTTCAAATAACCTGTTATTGAAAGAAATAAGTATTTTACTATGCCAGGGATATATAATGCACCGGGATATTTGTTTATCATCTTTGCCTTTTACCTGAAGGATCGTACTTTTTTTTGTGACAAAGTTGTAAATGTGCAACGCCTTATTAATTTTATAATCGTTGTACAACACCTCATTTTCACTCTTCATTACCAGTAGATAAATTGATATACCCGGCACCGGTAATGATTGGAAGATCATTTTTCCAGTTTGTAAATCCCATAGGTACAGTGTTGATTTTAGCAGGATAGCAAACCTGTGATTTATAATATTATTGCTAAGCTTAGGCTTACAATCCACATATATTGTATAATCCTGGAATCCTGTTTTGGATTCGCTGACAATTTTGTATGAATAGCAATTGACGCCTGTAATAATCCCTTTATCATTGTAGAAATAAACAATATCCCCGTCCTGGCCAATAAAAATCACTGGCGTTTCCACTGCGAGGGTATTTGTATAGACCTGGTGGAAACAGTTACTTTCAATTTCATACTTACTAATTCCCTTTGAATGGCTTATCAGCAAGTCACCGTTCTCGCAGCGGAAAAAACTGACAAGCTTATCATCAGGTAATCCTGCCTGTTCAGGAACCACCGTGAAATTTTTACCATCAAATCGTTGTATGCCATTAGAAAAACTAAGCCAGCAGAAATTATTCCTGTCAAAGGCAATGTCATACATGGTGCTTTGCAAGAGTCCTTCATTTACATTATAACTGAAGCAATTATACCGCTGGATATTTTGTGCGTGAAGGGTGCCAGCCAAGAGATACAAAACATTGAAAAACAATATGGCTTTAGGAGATCTCAAAGAAGGTGAGGAAAAATTTATTTATATCAAATTACGGAATCATATTTAAAGATTTCCATTATCCAAATGGATTATTGGATACTTTTGTTACATTGCCTTTCTTTATTAAGGATCAGTTAGGGTAAAGCTTTTTCTTTAAAGATCTCCTCCTATTCAAACTACAAAGAAAACCGGCAATATCCGGGTTATTATCCATTTACATTTAAATTATACTTTGTATGATGAAGAAAAAGTTATTTCTTTTTTATCTCCCATTAATCTTTAGCTCTGCATTATTTGCGCAAACATGGGATGGTAGCGCCAGCACAGATTGGAACACGGCCGCGAACTGGAGTACAAATGCGGTTCCGGTAGCAGCTGGAAATGTGGTGATCCCAGGCAGCTTGACCAACTACCCTATAATGGCTAACAATATTACCATCAATAGCCTTAATATGCAGGCAGGGAGCGAGTTGGATTTTAATGGATTTACCCTGACTATAACCAATGCTGCCAATTACACCTATTTTATAGGTGCTACATTAAAAAATAGTAATGCAGGCGCTGACATTGTGGTCAATATTATGGGAGGCGGGGGATATGTTGCATATATCCGGGGCACAACCGTAAATGACAATATAACCTTCAATATATCCGGGACCAATGCTTTTTATGATGGAGATGTGGCGGGAATGGGAAATCATTATGTAGGAAATGCCAATTTTAATTGTACGTCAACCGGAGGATTATATATCTGCGACGCGGATACATCACTATATGATGCCAACCTTAGTATTACCAGGACAGGAGCAGGTATCACACAGGCATTTAATAGTGGTGGTATAATAGGTGGAAATTTTGCTTTCACCAATAATACTGCGGGTGACTGCCAATTAGGGAATATCGCTATAAAAACCAGCATAGCAGGAACGGTAAATATCACTGTTAATAATACAACTCCTAATCTTTTTCAATTGTATCGCCTAGTCAACCAAACAGGCGGCGGCATCATTAATGTACAAAATACCAGGGGCATTGATATTAAAAATGATACGCTTATTGTAACAGCATTTAGTGCTACAGGTTATAGAAGCAACGCCTACGCATATTTATTTAATAGCAGTATAACCGGGAATGTCACCTTCGCAGATGATGTAACCTATTCAGGTGGATATTCTACTTACATCAGGAACAATCAAATATCAGGTACAGCTGCATTTTCTAATAATGGCTCCAATGTAATGTACGAATCTGATGTTATTAATTCAGGGAATCATTATACCGGTAGTGTTAGCTTTAACTGTACAGGAACCGGTGGATTATACATCAGCGATGCCGATACATCACTATTTGATGCCAATCTTACTATTAGCAGGACAGGAGCAGGAATTACACAGGCATTCAATAGTGGAGGAGTTATAGGGGGAAATTTTGCATTTACGAACAATACCGCTGGTAACAGCTTATTCGGGAATCTTGTTAATAAGACAAGTATTGCAGGAACGGTAAATATCACTGTTAATAATACAACTCCTAATCTTTTTCAAT
>JBDSDG010000084.1:0-5115 GCA_039920685.1 Ferruginibacter sp. | reverse complement strand
CCCATGCCGGAGCGCCGGCATCAGTCATATGAAAACCTTTTTTTAATTCTTCATGGCCGTCTTCCACGACCCAGCTAAAGGCTGCTTCAAAAATTTGTCCCTCTCCGCGTATTAGAAATTTATTTTTGCCAAAGCTATCTACAGTAATATCCCTGAAACGTTTATTAGAATATGTTTTTGAAACAGGACTTGTCGGTTTTGTATTGGTATCTGTCGGTAACGGGTTGTTTTCCGGAGTTACTTTTACAAGATCAACTTTTAAGGAGTCGGTTTTTGGTTCGTTGTTATTACAGGCAGCTAATATTATTAATAATATTAAAAGTTTTTTTCTCATACCTTGATCTTTAACCCAGTTTCTCAATCGTCCGCTTCGCATTTTCTAATCGTAACCTTTTATTCTTCTCCGTCATTTTTTCATTGATCCATTTTTCCATTCGATGATGCAATGGGATCAGCATTGACGCGATCAACACAAGCGCTAATAGCATGAGCACCGGGGAATGATTCGTAACCCTTACGAGAGCCGGGTGAATAAGTAAATTGATAAATTCAAAAACAACCAACAAACCAAGAACCCCGAAAAATGAGATCCATTTTTCATTTACGATAATACTGCGGCTGAGTAATAAAAAAAGAATGATGAAAGTTAAAATGCCTATTGCAATTGCTGCAAACTGGATATTGTCTTGCCGTTCCTCTTCGGTCTTTGTTTTTTCAGTTTCTATTTCCTGTTGACGCAATTGCTCCCGAAAACTTATTGCCTGGATATTACTTGTTTTTTTAGTGCTGTAAATGGAGTCTTTGGCAACTGTTGCCAGGCGGAAATATTTATTTAAGCTATCCTCCCTGCCCGTGGCTTCAAAACTTTTATAAAGTGCCTCGCATGATTTCAACAAAGTTTCTTTAAAACCCATATAGTTCGACAACTCAACACTTTTACGGGCATAATAAATTGAACTGTCATAATTTTTTAACCCATAGTATGCCTGCGCAAAATCAAGAAATGTGTAAGCTGTAGCCCATGAATCCCCATTTGATTCTGCATAAACCAGGCTCTTTCTTAAAAATGGTAAAGCCAGGTCAAAATCTTCACTGGCCAGGTAATTCTCGGCTAAAGTGCTTAAAGAATATGGCAGCTGTCTCACATCTTTTGATCTTGTATCTATGTTAACGGCCTTTTGGGCATATACCAGTCCTGAATCAGGCATCATTGCCTGCGCATAAACAGCTCCAATGTTATTATAAATGTCAGCCAACTTGCTTTCATCCCTTATTGCAAGTGCATATGGAATTGCTTTTTTTTGCCAAGCAATTGCCTCCTCATAATTATTCGCAAGCGAAAAGCTATAGTGAATGACCTGGAAGGAATGAATGATCCCCAACGTATCTTTTCTTTTTTCGCAGTCAGCTAAAATGGCAAGTCCCATATTTAATGCCGTGATATAATCCCCCTTGTAGCCCAGGCGAAGAGCAATATATGATTCTGTATTTGCTGCACTGCTTTTATCATCCTGGTCTTTAAAATAGGACAGGATCCTGAGTGCCTGTGTTACTTCATTGCTGTCTTTTGAAAGTGACTGCAGGTAATTCCATAAATAGTCATCCTTACTTTTATGCGTAGCTGTAGATTTGAATTTCGACAATACACTGTCGGGCAGTGGTTGGCTCCAAAGCGAGGTATAGCAACTGGCAGTAAGTAGCAGCAAAAACAGTCGGTACCTTTTTACTGGTAATAAATAAGTGGCCATGTATTCAGTTAGTTATTAGAGTCATTTTATTTTGCCGGTGCGTGACACAGGGCGTATGTCATTTGCGAAGGAAATATAGTCTTTATACAGCATTCCCATAGGGGAACATAGCAAGAATTCCTTGCCTTCTGCAATGCTTGACTTTGAAAGCTGATGCTAATTAAAGAAACCTTTGTTTGCAATCCAAGACTTTTCAAATAAACTACTATTATTATTAACAGGTTGGTGCAGGGGTGTTAGTTACACATACTATAACTTATAATAACAAAGATCCCTCCGGTTAAGAAGGGATATTAGATGAACCAAAGTTCACATTGCTTACAATTCACTCAATCGTGTTGATACCGCATTAATTACCAACCTCATTATTTTATCTTTCCAAAAAGCACTTGTCCCCGGTTCGTTGCAAAAGCGCTGTTACCAATTATAAAGCGGTTATTGCTGACAGAACCATTCCCTGAAAATTCAGCAGCTGCGCCGGAAGGATTTGTAATTTTCTGCTTACGAATCCAGAAGCCGCCGGCATTTTGAAAGAGATAGGTAGCACCCTGGTCAACATTGGAACCTACATCTGCCTGGATCGATCCAATCAATGCATAGTTTCCCGAAACAGATACTTTTCCGCCAAACCTGTCATTGACGTTTCCATCCCCGGCAATCAGTTCTTGTTGTTCCTCCCAGGTGGATCCATTATAAAAGAAAATAAAAGCTGATCCCTGTGCATTACTTGTACCTACTGTAGTTGTTTCTGCTCCTATACAAATGTAACTGCCAGAAATAGAAACAGCAATTCCAAAAGATTGGGCAGCAGGATTGGTTGGTATCAGTTTTTGTTTTTGAACCCAGTTGGCTCCGTTATAAAAGAACACATAAGCAGAACCTAGCGGCCCATCGCCATATGCACCTATCACAGCATAATTGCCAGACAATGCAACGCTGGTGCCGAATGCTTCATTCGCCGTACCGTCATCGGCGGTCAGGCGCGGTTGCTGGCTCCATACACCTGCATTATTATTATAAACATAGGATGATCCCTGCGATAAATTTGCGCCAATATCATCATCCTTTACGCCTATCAAAGCAAAACTGCTGGTAATGGCCACCGTAAAACCGAAATGATCGTCTGCCAATCCATCCGATGCTGTTATTTTTTGTTGCTGCACCCAGGTAGTGCCATTATAGAAAAAAATATAAGCAGAACCCTGGCCAGTCACAGCTCCAATAGCATCTAAAGGTGCACCAACAATGGCATAGTTGCCCGAGATAGAAACTGAGTAACCAAAATAATCCCCCCCCGCTCCATCATTGGCTACTAGTTTCTGTTGTTGTACCCATGAACTTCCATTGAAAGAAAAGATATAAGCTGATCCCTGCTTTGCGTTAGAACCAACACTATCATATGGGGCACCGACAATGGCAAAATTGTCGGACATACAAACGCTAACTCCAAAAATATCACCCCGCATGCCATCATTGCTTACGGCAGGTTGATATTCGTTGATAGCCGTTACAGAACAATCACCCCATGCTCCGAAACCAACATCTCCTTCCGGAGAAGCCGAACTGCTGAGGCTGGTCCATCGTGACGATGTTGCGCTCCAATAATAAAAACCTGGTGAAACAGCATCTGTACCACTGCCTGAAGTTGAAGTATTAAAAATCAACAATGCGTCAGCCGGAGATGACACGGGCGAGGCTACATTTGCTGCAGTGAGTGCAAGTCGTGGTACCAGTACACCCTTGTTGGTAGCACTAACATCCAACTGGGCGCTGGCGTTCGGGGTTGTGGTGCCAATGCCTACACCTTGAGAATAAGTAACCGTTGCGAAAAAAAAGCAATGAATGATGACCAAACTGATCTTTCTCATAACGAATGTTTTTGATTAAAAAATGTTACACTGATAGTTAAATCTTGTTGCTACAACTCCACCAGGTTTACTTCTTATGATTTCGGCGCGATTCTCTCCACCTTCCATTTTTTTCACTGCTTACTGAAAGCAGGATAGGACAAACAAGAATTAAAGTGATGGTTAGGTTAAATTTATTTCGTTTTAAGTTTTTCAAAGCAACACGAATCCCAGGTTTAAAAAGGATAATACTGGAATTTATTTTAGAGGATGTTTACAAGGGAACGACCTACAATTCTAAGGTATGAATTTTATTTTGTCATTTTACCAGAAAATTAGGGTTAAAAGGGAAAAAAATTCGAAGCTTTTTCACCTCATAGTTTATATTGTCTGCTTACATCAGCTACCCTTATGCATAGCCAGAATTAGTTGCTAGTCCGGCAGCAGCTGCTAAATTGAAATTCCGGGAAACCGGCGATCTTCAACACCTAGTCCGGTGCCTGTTATTGTACCTAACCCGCTTTAATAACAAAAGATCCCACCGGTAAAGATGGGATCTTAGATGAACCAGTTTACAATGCTTACAATTCATTCAATCTTGTTGCCATCATTCCCTGCCATGGTTTAGCGTGCACGGCAGGGAATTAACAGCTAAAACTAGTTTACTGTACCGGCCTGTTTACTTCTACTATTAAAACCTTTGTCTCCGTTTTACCGGTATTCTTCACAGCATGGTTACCGGCAGGCATTACTGCTATCATTCCTTTCTCCATTCCCATTTGCTGCTTCGATCCATCTTTCATTGTAAATTCTGAAGTGCCTCCTTCAATAATATAAATTGCATTATCAGGGTGAGCATGCAGGGCAGATGAAGCGCCCGGTTTATAGGTTGCTATCAGCACTCTAATGTTCATGGTGTCTTTCACCAGTTTATAAAGATTTGGAGCCACCTTCATTGCATCCATTGCCGCATCCTGACCAGCGCCTGCTTTATTTGGACGATTCACTTCCACTAAAATTGACCTGCTTGTTGTAGTGCCTATATTTTTTACACTGTGTATGCCGCCTGGTAATATCATTGAAACCCCTGCCGGAATTTCATAAACCTGCTTGCTTCCATCCTGCATGGTAAATTCTGACTTGCCTCCCGCAATTACATACAATACATTGTCAGGATGAGCATGGATGGCTGATGAATCACCGGGTTTATACGTTAATTCAAGCACGCGTATACCCATGGTATCTTTTGCAACCTTGTAACGGCCAGGGGCAACTGTTACGGCATCCATGTCCTGGTCCTTAGATGGAGTGTCCGCCATCTTTGTATTTCCAGTAGAATCTGTAGCATCTGCAGTTGTGGTTGTTTTGGTTTTCTCCCCATTACATGCAGCAAATACAACAGATATGGTCAATACCAATAGCCTTAGTTTGACATTCTTTTTCATAAAAATTTTTTAAGTGATATTAAAAAAGCCGTGAAGGAGTCAACGCAGGTTAGAATAATTGTAAATGTAAATATT
>JBDSDG010000083.1:0-16874 GCA_039920685.1 Ferruginibacter sp. | reverse complement strand
TCTATGATAGCTCCGTCACCTGATTGGTTCATTGGCCTTAATGGGTTTAACCTATTACAAAATGATCAATGGATTACTGATAAAACCGTTGACCTGTTCGTACATGATGCGGGCACTGAGGATGGTGATGTTTTTGGATATGATAACCCATCAACGATTCCTCAACAGGATATAAGCCTTTTAACCGTGTCCAATGCCATGGTTCTTTCAAACGGCAATTCTTCTCTTGCAAAAATGGGAACCATTCGTTTCCTTAAAAATTAAAATTCAAGGTTGTTGAAATAAAGCAATACGTGATCTTTTAAAAAATTTTCCTGTTCATATGTTTCAAATGCTGGCAATGCTTTTAATTGTGTGAAATGAGGCCAGCCTTCATCGTCAAGGCCATCGAGGCTATAATATCCACTAGGTGATAAGATCGTGCAGATCGCAATATGCATCAGGTCCTGCTTCTGCTCTTTGGTAAATTCCTGGGGGCCCTGGCCAAGCTCCTGGACTCCAATCATTAATAAAACCCCGTTCATATCAGGCTTAATGTTGAAGCGCTCCTTAAGTTTAATGCGTAGCTTCAGCCATCGTACCTGAAGGTCCTCTTCCGTGTGTTGCATTCGCAAATGTAACTAATAAGCATTTCGGGTTTATATTTGCCGTCTTAAAATCAAGGTAAATCTAATTTGACAGCTTATTATTTTTTATCAAATCATTCAAGGCTGTTTTTTCAGGATGCTAAAAGAAAATAATACGTAAATGTTACAGATCAATTATATCCGGCAAAACCCATTATTGGTTAAAGAAAAATTAGCAGCCCGGAATTTCAGCAATATAGCATTGGTTGATGAAATATTGGAAATGGATGAAATGATCCGCAAAAAAAAGGCGTCTACAGAAAATATCCAGGCTTCGATCAATTCGGCTTCGAAAGAGATCGGTATGCTGATGGCAAAAGGCAATAAAGAAATAGCGGAAGAAAAAAAGCTGGAAGTAGCGGCGTTCAAAAATGCATTATCCGAACAATCAACAGCTCTTACATCCCAGGAAGAATCTTTTACCAATAAGATATTATTGTTGCCAAATCTCCCACACGATTCCGTTCCTCCAGGCAAATCAGCAGAAGACAATATTACCGTCAGGGAAGGTGGAACCATCCCAACATTACCGCAAAATGCAAAGCCGCATTGGGAACTGATCAAAGATTATGATCTTATAGATTTTGAAACGGGTGCAAAGCTGGCCGGCAGCGGATTTCCTTTGTATAAAGGAAAGGGTGCAAAGCTTCAGCGTGCGTTGATACAATATTTTCTCGATTATAATACAGAAGCCGGGTATACTGAATATCTTCCGCCACTTATGGTAAATGAGACAACTGCTTACGGTACCGGGCAATTGCCGGATAAAGAAGGACAGATGTATCATATAACGGAAGACAAACTGTACCTGATCCCAACAGGTGAGGTGCCTGTGACAAATGTTTACAGCAATGAGATCGTAAAAGAGAGCTCCTTACCTATAAAAATGACCGCATATACTCCTTGTTTCAGGAGAGAAGCAGGTAGCTTTGGTGCTGATGTGCGTGGATTGAACAGGGTTCACCAATTCGACAAAGTGGAGATCATTCAATTAGTCCATCCGAAAAAGAGTTATGAAACCCTGGAAGAAATGGTGATCCATGTGGAGCGGTTGCTGCAATTCCTTGAGTTGCCCTACAGGATACTTCGTTTATGCGGTGGCGATATGGGCTTTACCTCAGCACTTACATTTGATTTTGAAGTTTACAGTGCGGCACAACAAAAATGGCTTGAGGTGAGTTCTGTAAGTAATTTTGAAACGTTCCAAACGAACCGCATGAAGATAAGGTTCAGGTCAGAAAAGGATGATTCCGGTAAACCACAATTATTGCATTCATTGAATGGGTCGTCACTGGCCCTTCCGCGGATTGTTGCGGCGCTACTTGAAAATAACCAGGCTGACGATGGAATTCATCTGCCAAAAGTGTTGCACAATTATTTCGGCGCGGCAGTTATAGGATCGTAGATTTTATATCTCGGCAATGATCGTTACGCCTCCTTTTACTATCTCATTTAAATGAACGTTGATCTTTGTACCTATTGGCAATAACAGGTCTACCCTGCTGCCGAATTTTATAAATCCCATTTCTGCTCCCTGCTCCGCTTTTTGTCCTACTTCCAGGTAGTTGATGATACGTTTTGCAACCGCGCCTGCTATCTGTTTTACCAAAACCTCAATGTTCCCTTTTTTGATTACTACTGAATGGCGCTCATTTTCTGTGGATGATTTTGGATGCCATGCCACGAGATATTTCCCCTTGTGATATTTGTTGTACACCACCTCGCCGCTGATGGGGTTCCTGTTCACATGTACATTTAACGGGCTCATGAATATTGACACCTGCAAACGCCTATCCTTAAAATATTCCACATCCATCATTTCTTCTATCACAACAACTTTACCATCTGCAGGAGCAACCACATTCGTATGATCGTTTGTAAGTATCCTCGCAGGTATTCTAAAAAAAGAAACGATCAATAGTAAAAAAACGAGGCTGACGATAAACAGCAGGATACAAAGCCATAAAAGTGACGGACCCAGGGACCAAAACAGGAAAACGTTCAGCGCCCCAAATAGAAGTGTAGCAATTGCAATCGATTTAAAACCTTCCCGGTGTATGGTCATTTGTTGAAAAATTGAACCGCGAAGTTACAAACAAGCCGCATACTTTGTTTCATGATTATAGTAACAGGCGAACGTAAAGCCATACAAAAGGAATTGCGATTAGCATCGAATCAAAGCGATCAAGAAAGCCTCCATGGCCAGGCATGAAACTGCCACTGTCTTTTACATCAGCCATGCGCTTCAATTTACTTTCCAACAGATCTCCGAAGGTGCCAAATACCGTACAAATAATTGATATGAAAAGCCAATGATGCCATGCAATTCCGGAGGCAGCGGGAATGTAACGTGCTGATAATGTAATTATCATAATGCACAATATTGCGCCGCCAATTGTTCCTTCTAATGTTTTTTTAGGAGAGACCTTTGTCAACGGAGTTTTCCCAATAAAGGACCCAACGAGGTATGCCAATGTATCATTTATCCAGATGCAAAATAAGATAGCGCAAGGTATTAAAGGAGAATAGGTGAATTTTTCAAATGGAGGACCATTGGTATATATCTCATAAGTAATTCCGAGGTTGACCATCATGGCCATCGGCATCATGATATAAAAAAAACCAAGCGGCAGGTAATAAAAAGATTTATGGTCACTTATCTTCCTGGTGATCTTTATGAATTCAAAGAAACATCCCAACATGATAATAATGCACAATGCTATAAATCCCCACACATTAATAAAGAGCCCTGCAAGCATTATAATAACAAAGATCAATGCAGTTAAAGCCCGTGTTTTAAAAATGTGAATATTGAGCGCCAAGCTTAACGATTTTCAATTTTCGAAAATGGATCGTAAACATTTTCCTTTTCCAATATCAAAAGTTCTTGCGCCATTATTTTTTCCTTATTAGTGGTGGAAGACCTGTTAAGCCAAACAAATAAATAATACAAAATTATGATGCCAACTATAGCCAGGCTCCAATGAATTTCCGGGTCTAGTTTTGTCACATCTATTTTTTCTTTCCGGTTACCCAGGTAAAATAACTGGCAGACCGCTATTGCATTATTGATAAAATGTGCTATCACATTTACCCAAATATTTTTTGTTTTATGGTACATCAGTCCAAGCAGGAAGCCAAGGATCAGCCTGCTAAAAAAGAGATAGATCGACATATGAATAAGGCTGAATACAACTGATGTGACGAGGATGGCAATGATCGGTTGCCGCCACCAACGCACCAATAGATTTTGTAATGCACCGCGAAAAAAAACCTCTTCAAATAAAGCCGGGAAAAAAGCCATTATCAGGATGGCCATCAAAAATTCAGGCCAGCTTTTCAGGTTACTTAATGCAACAACCTGTTCATTGTAAATAGCTTCCATCTTCTTTGCCATTGCATCCAAGGAAGGAAAGTGAACAATGATCGATTTGCTTATTTCGGCGACAGGCGCTGCCAGCAGGTTTGCAAAGAAAATGATGAAAAAGCCGATGAGGATCTGTTTTGCATTTACATATCTATTAAACCCAAGCCAGAATTTATTCCGACCATTTGTAACCCAGGAATAAAGCAGGGCAGGAATGAACAGTAATAACAATGTGCCGGTAACCTGGGCCAATCTTGCATATGCCACATTCTCAGGCTTGAGCATTGCTTTCATCATTGCATCTCCCATATCCTTCATAGGAGTTCCTGCAGGTATCATTTGCATTGCAATGATCAATTGAGTTCCGCCGGCAAGGATAAAGCCAAGCCCAAGAAACACGAACAACATTCCCAGTTGTCCAAAGCCAGAAAAACCTTTTACAGTTCTGTATTCCATTCGCTACGATGAATTGTTGTAAATTTGCAGCCGCAATATACAAAGAATGATATGCCCAAAATAGGCGACATACAATTACCGGGGTTTCCATTGCTTCTTGCACCAATGGAGGATGTAAGTGATCCTCCGTTCCGGGCATTGTGTAAAGACAATGGCGCAGACCTGATGTATAGTGAATTTATCAGTAGTGAAGGTCTGATCAGGGATGCAATGAAAAGCCTCAAAAAACTTGACTTTAGTGAGGAAGAACGGCCATTCGGTATCCAGATATTTGGTGGAGATGAGGAGGCTATGGCCATGAGTGCCGCTATTTGTGAAACGGTAAATCCTGATCTTGTTGATATCAATTTCGGCTGCCCTGTAAAAAAAGTTGTTAGCAAGGGTGCAGGTGCGGGCGTGTTAAAAGATATTGACCTCATGATGCGTTTAACCTCTGCAGTTATTAAGGGCACAAAGCTTCCGGTTACAGTAAAGACCAGGCTCGGCTGGGACGACAATACAAAGAACATTGAAGAAGTTGCCGAGCGATTACAGGATGTCGGCGTAAAAGCTTTAGCCATTCATGGTCGCACCCGGTGCCAGCTGTATAAAGGCGAGGCAGACTGGTCCCTCATTGCAAAAGTGAAGAACAATCAAAGGATCCATATTCCCATTTTTGGAAACGGAGATATTGATAGTCCTCAAAAAGCATTGGAATACAAGAACCGTTATGGTGTTGATGGTATCATGATCGGTAGGGCTGCCATTGGATACCCCTGGATATTCAGGGAGATAAAAAATTATATTCAAACGCAAACATTCTTGCCTTCACCTACACTGGATGAGCGCATTGAAGCATGCCGCAAGCATCTATATAAATCAGTTGAATGGAAAGGGCCAATAGTTGGGATCAACGAAATGCGCAGGCATTATACAAATTATTTGAAAGGTTTGCCCGGGATCAAAGAATATCGATTGAGACTGGTAACCTTAAATCAGCCGGAAGAAATTTATGAAGTGCTGCAGGAGATAAGCACTCACTATTCGGGATATGAATTTGAGCGTACGCCGATCGAAATCATCAACTATCACGAAAAATGCCCGCTGTAATAGATACACGGATTTATAGATACACGGATGACACGGATTTAACGGATAATACGGATTTATTTTTGGTATAAGGTTCAATTATCAATTTTAAGTATTTTGTAAAAACTAAAAAATCAATAGGCTTTATCTGCGAAATCCATTTCATCCGTGTCATCTGTATATCTATCCCCTTCAATTGCTTTTAAAACCATTTCATCCATCGGTGATATTGCAGGGCCGAAATAGTTTACGAGTTTTCCATTTTCATCAACCAAATATTTAGAAAAGTTCCACACGGCCTGCCGTTTATTCCAGCCGTTCTGCTGAGGGTCACTCAGCCATTTAAAAATTTTGTTTTGAGTTGTTCCTTTTTTTACCGTGCTTTTTTTCATCAAAGGAAAAGTTACACCAAAATTGATCTTACAGAATTCTGCAATCTCTTCATCAGATCCTTTTTCCTGTTCTTTAAAATCATTGGAAGGAAACCCAAGTACCACTAGCTTACCTTGATATTTTTGATGCAGTTTTTCTAGGTCGTCGTATTGCCCGGTGAAGCCGCAATCTGATGCAGTATTTACCAATAGAACTTTCTTGCCCTTCAAAGAAGCGAAATCAAATTCCTGTCCACTGTTCGCAGTGTCTTCCAGGGAATAAAATGGAACAGCTGGTGAGGCTTTTGAATTTGACAGCATACTTTGCTCACCACCGTTCATTTTGTTGAGCCACATAAATACCGGGTAGACCGCTTTCAAAAATTTTTGTCTTATTGTCATTTGTGAATTCATATTTATGATTAAAACCCTTGTAGCAATCAAAATAAATAACACCGACAGCGCTAGGGAAGTTCAATATACATATTGGTTCACTACCTGATCACCCATTTAAATAATTTTAATTTTCCTTTAAATGGAGGGTATTTAATGGAGGGATCGAACCATATTGGCGTTTTCATCACGGCTTTATGATGGCTGAAGGTCTGAAAGCTATACTTCCCATGATACTGGCCACTGCCACTTAAACCTCTTCCGCCAAATGGCAGATAGTGATTGGTAAGATGCCAGCCAGCATTGTTAACACAACCGCCTCCGAATGCAACGGATTCAAGCCACGCTTTTTCCTTTTGCTTACTGGAAATGAAAATGTAAAACGCTAATGGGTTTTTATTTTTTGCAATGATGCACAATGCCTGTTCCATACTTTCGAATGATATTATTGGTAATATGGGGCCAAAGATCTCTTCTTTCAAAATATTACTATCCGGATCCACATCAACCAAAAGTGTTGGTTCAATAAATAGCTTTGACCTGTCTGTTTTCCCGCCGTGAACAATTTTACCTTGGTCAAAATATTTTACAAGCCTGTCGAATTGCCTGTCATTAATGATCTTTCCGTAGTTATCATGTATTGCCGGATCATCACCGAAAAAATTTTGAAGGCAGTTTTTGATCTCACTAACCAACATCTCTTTCTTTGATCGGTGTACTAATAAATAATCAGGTGCAACGCACATCTGACCGGCATTAGAAAATTTAGTGAGCGTGATTCGCCTGGCCGCGATCTTTATATCTGCATCAGATTCTACAACACAAGGGCTTTTTCCACCAAGCTCGAGGGTAACAGGAACAAGATTATTTGCAGCCATCTGGTAAATGATCTTTCCAACAGCCGTACTACCGGTATAGAACACATGATCAAAAGCAAAATGGTTCATCATCGCCGGAATCACAGTAGCACCATCTCCCCCGGTATATAAAACATAGTTGGGGTCGAACGCTTCATTGATCATTTGCTTCATGATAGCAGATGTAGCCGGAGCAAATTCTGAAGGTTTTAGGACAATACAATTACCCGCAGCAATAGCTCCGACAAGTGGTGTCAGTAACAACTGTAAAGGATAATTCCATGGACCAATTATGAGAACCACGCCCAAAGGCTCCGCAAAAACAAAACTCTTTGAAGGAAGGTTGAGAAGATTCGTCTTCACTTTCTGTGGCTGCATCCAGGAAGCCAGGTTGTTCAATGCGTAATTGATCTCGGACATCACAAATCCATTTTCTGTTACCCAACTCTCTTCCGCACTCTTTTTGAGATCATCGAATAGCGCCTGGTAAATACGCTCTTCGTATCGCTGCATTGCATCTTTAAGCTTATGTAATTGTTTTTGCCTGAACTTAAGTGATCGGGTTTCACCAGTGTCAAAAAAGGCGCGAAGAGCAGTCAATTCATTTAAAACCGGCATTACCGTAAATTTGAGTTTAAAGTTAAGCAACTAATAATGAGCGATGAACAATACATGCAGGAAGCCTTGAAAGAAGCACATAAGGCTTTTGATGCAGATGAAGTACCGGTGGGCGCCATTGTTGTTATGAATAAAAAGATCATTGCCAGGTCATTTAACCAGGTTGAATTATTAAATGACAGTACAGCACATGCAGAGATCATGGCACTCACCACTGCGTACAATTCACTGGGAAGCAAATACCTCCCGGATGCCACTTTATATGTTACCATAGAACCGTGCCTGATGTGTAGTGGCGCTCTTTATTGGAGTAAGATCGGTAGGATCGTGTTTGGCGCTGCTGATGAAAAGAACGGGTATCGCAAAACAACTGGCTCTAATAATCCATTTCATCCAAAAACAATTTTAACAGGCGGCGTATTGGAGGAGGATTGCAGTAAATTAATAAAAGAATTTTTTAAACAAAAAAGATGATTTCCGGTATCCGAAACTTCTCAAAGGAAGTTAATCGGGTTGCCTCATATCGCTTATTTTTGTGTTCATTATCAATCATTTTTTCACCCCGATAAATTTATATACTATGGCATTTACGTTAGCCCCCCTTCCTTATGCATATGAAGCATTAGAACCGCATATTGATACACAAACAATGCAGATACATCATGATAAGCATCACCAGGCTTATGTAGATAATTTAAATAAGGCAATTGCAGGTACAGAGAACGAAACCAAATCTTTGGACGACCTGATCAAAAAAGCTGGGTCAATCAGTCCGGCAGTCCGGAATAATGGTGGCGGACATTGGAACCACACATTTTTTTGGGATAGCCTTGCAGGAAATGCTGGTGGTAAACCATCTGGTAAATTAGCTGAAGCTATTGACATTGCATTCGGATCATTCGATGCGTTCAAAGAAAAATTTAACCAGGCTGGAATGACAAGATTTGGGAGTGGATGGGCATGGCTGATCATTAAAGACGGTAAGGTTGATGTTAGCTCAACACCGAACCAGGATAATCCGTTGATGGATGTTGCAGAAGTGAAAGGCACACCAATACTTGGAGCAGATGTTTGGGAACACGCATATTACCTGAAATATCAGAATAAGCGTGCAGATTATTTATCGGCGTTTTGGAATGTTGTTAACTGGAATAAAGTTTCGGAAAGATTTGAGGCTATTAAATAAATTAATTTTTTTGTAAAAAGCTGCAATAAACCATTACAGCTTTTTACTTCCTGGCTAGCGTAATTACTTCTACACTTTTAGAATTTGTGATCCGGATCGGCTTTGATTTTTAATGGCAGCATCTTTGGTATGATGAATGGGTCATCACTTCAATCAAATTTATTTATGCCTTTTATCATTTCAACTCAAACCATCAACGATCCCGTAAAAATTTATTATGAAGACCTTGGCCAGGGAAAGCCCGTGGTTTTTATTCATGGCTGGCCATTGAGCGGCGCTATGTGGGAATACCAGGTAACCCAATTACCGCAACAAGGGCTAAGGTGTATAATTTATGACAGGCGGGGGTTTGGAAGATCTGACCGCCCTTTTGGTGGCTATGATTATAATACGCTGGCTGGAGACCTTAAGTCTTTATTAGACGAACTGGATCTCCAGGATGTCACTTTGGTGGGATTTTCAATGGGTGGAGGAGAGATTGCAAAATATTTCTCCTTATTCGGTGGGGCTAGGATTACCAAAGTGGTTTTAATAAGTGCTGTTGTTCCCTATATGCTTAAAACGGATGATAATCCTGATGGCGTTCCCCAGGAGGTATTTGATAAAATGGCAAAAGGCATGTTAGATGACAGGCCAACTTTCCTGGAAGAATTCAATAAAGATTTCTATGGTGTTGGGCTGGTTAATCATCCCGTTTCTGATTCATATTTAAACAATAGCCTGAACCGGGCAATGGAAGCTTCTCCAATTGCTACTATACAATGTGCTAAATCATTTTCGTCTACAGATTTCCGTGATGATGTCATTAAAATAAATGTACCTACATTGATCATACATGGAGATAAAGATAAAACCGTTCCGATAAAGCCTACCTCTGAACAATCTGCCATGATAATCAAAGGATCAATATTTAAAACTTATGAAGGAGCTCCGCATGGCCTTTGGTTTACAGAAAAAGAAAGATTAAATAAAGATCTGATCGATTTTATTTAAGGGATTAATCATACGTCATTGAATTTTTCGCTATGGAACAGGATCAAAGCCGTGCCCGCCCCATGGATGGCACCTGCCTACTCGTTTGATCGTTAGCCATAATCCTTTCATCGGACCATATTTATTTAATGCTTCCACCGCATATTGTGAACAGGTAGGTGTGAATCGGCATTTGGGACCCAGTAATGGAGAAATGATCCACTGATATAATTTTATCAGCAAGATAAAAGGCAGGCTAAATATTTTCTTGAGTGTTTGCATCGGTAAATTTTATCAGCCTGTTAATTATTGCACCCATTCGTTCATGAATGTGATCATATTGTGGAAGCTCCTTGCCTACATACAAAATGAAAACCGATAAATGTTTGGATCTTTCCTGCAGATGGTCCTGTAAAGCATGTTTTTGTAACCTGTACGCTTCCCTCATCAATCTTTTAATACGGTTACGGTCAACCGCTTTTTTAAAATTTCTGCTGCTTACCCCAACTGCTGCCTGTAGTAACCCGTCTTTATTTTCTGGCAGCCATACCACCTTAAAAGGAAAATTCGAAAAACTATTTCCTTTTGTGAAAAGGCCATCAATTGCTTTCCTGCTTTTTAGCTTATCAGCTTTCTTAAAAAAATATCGTTTGGTGTCAGTCAAAATTTAATAATCTATGCTGCCTATCTATCAAGAGAATCCTCAGAAATAAAATGTTTGTTGCATTAAATAAAAGTTCTGCGCATTAAAAAAGCCTTTGCAATGCAAAGGCTAATATACATTTTCCGGCATCTACTGTGCTGGTATCTAACTATTTTTTTGAACCATGTTCATCAGAAACTGTTAGTTTATGACGGCCCTTTGCTCTGCGGCTTGCTAAAACTTTACGGCCATTAGCATCCTGCATACGCCTGCGAAATCCGTGAACAGACTTTCTGCGGCGGGTGTGGGGTTGGTATGTTCTTTTTTTTCCTGGCATATCTTACATTTTTCCCTTTACAAATATTGTTAACCATCATTTCTTCAGCCGGGCACCATCCCTGCTGCTTGTGAAAGGACGGCAAAGGTAAGGTTTTCATTATAAACCTGAAAAGGAAATGAAAAGATTTCATCATTTTTTTTACTGATGATCAATTGATTAAGCAAGGCTTATTTTTTCTGCTGTTATTTTTTCACCAAAAAATAAACCTGCCTGCCTGTCAAAATCGGAAACGTCGCCGGTTGTATAAAATTTCAGGGAATTATTCTTACTACATTTATTCTCAATTTCAGGATGTCGGGTCAGGTAGTCCTTTAAACTGGAGGCTATGATCTGGCCCTGGGAAATCACTGAAATATTTTTCGGTACAAATTGCATGATCTTATTCATCAATAAAGGATAATGAGTACATGCCAATAAAATCGTATCGATACTATCATCCTTATTTAAGAGCTCATCGATATGCTTTTTTACAAAATAATCCGCTCCGGGGGATTGATGCTCATTGTTTTCAACCAATGAAACCCACATAGGGCAAGCTTCCTGGGTCACTTTAATAGCAGGATAGAATTTCCCGATCTCAATCACATAAGAATTGGATTGAACAGTTCCTGCAGTTCCCATTACACCAACGTGGCCGCTTTTGGTATAGTTGCCAATTATTTCAGATGTAGGCCTTATAACACCCAACACACGTTTTGCTGGATCGATATGCGGCAGATCCTTTTGCTGGATGGATCTCAAAGCTTTCGCTGATGCTGTATTACAAGCCAGAATAACCAGTTCACAACCTTGTTTAAAGAACCATTGTACCGATTGAAGGGTATATTCATACACGGTATTAAAGTCGCGGGGGCCATATGGCGCTCTCGCATTATCACCTAAATACAGGTAATCATATTCAGGGAGAGTGAAAGTTATTTCTTTCAAAATACTAAGCCCTCCATAACCACTATCAAAAACGCCTATTGGTGCATATTGGTTCATAATCAAAAATAATAAAGCCACCCGTATTCGGATGGCTTTAGTTAAATCATTTAAAAGCTTATTGTCCTTTCTTAGAAGATGAAGCTGGTGGCTTTTGATTAGCCGGCGGTGTGTCCTTAATCCCCATTTTCTTCTTTACAAGGTTAATGATATCATCTCCCGGAGGAGCAACCATTACCACATTAGCATCAATTATATATGCATAGCCATTTTCTTTGGCCACAGCTTTGATCGTTTCCATTGCTTTTTCGCGCAATGGCGTAATTTTCTCCTGGGCTTTTTGCTGGTACATGTCCTGTGCCTGCTGGTTCCAACCCTGAACTTTTTGATAAAGAGCGATCAGTTCATTTCTTTTGATCTCTTTCATACTATTTGAAAGCTTTGCAGAATCTTTCACAAACAAACTGTCTTTTGCCCCAAGGTCTTTCATAAGATCCTGTCCTTGTTGTGCAAGAGAAGCCTGGTAGTCTTTTAATTCGGCATCTGCTTTTTCTGCTTCAGGCATAACACCAACCAGTTCATCAAGGCTGATATAGCCGATCTTTTGTTGTGCAGATGAGGTAAAGCCAACTAGCGCCATTACACTTCCTACGATTAATTTTTTCATTTCTGTTTTACGTTTATTTAATTATGGTTTATATAAAGTAATGTTTCTTTCGTCCTTTGCTGCGCAACAATCTTCCAATTGTAGATTATTTAACACCCAGGTTCCTAAGAACATCTTCACTCTTATCCAATTTTGGGTCGGCAAATATAACTGTAATTCCTTCACTTTTATCCAGGATGAAGTCATATTGCTTCTCAACGGCTAGTTTTTGAACGGCGTTATAAACTTTGTCCTGTATAGGCTTTATCAATTCCTGCCTTTTCCTGAACAGGTCGCCCTCAAACCCAAAACGCTTTCTTTGAAGGTCACGCAGCTCCTTTTCCTTATTGTACAATTCATCCTCTCTTTTCTTTTTTAATGCATCCGGAAGCATAACCTGCTCTGCGTCATAATCCTTAAACATTTTATCTAATCCCGCCTGCTTCTGGTCAATTTCCTGCTGCCATAAAAGACTGAACTGATCCAGTTTAATCTGTGCCTCTTTATAATCAGGGATCTTTTCCAAAATAAATTTGGAATCAATTATTGCATAACGCTGTGCATTTGCAGCGATTACTGCTGTGAAAAGACAAAGAAATAAAAATAATTTTTTCATATAAGGACTGTTTACAGATGATCTATCATCAAGTTATTGAAAAATTATTATTCCGGCTCCTGGCCAAGCATAAAGGTAAATTTAGCCGCACCTTTAATTCCACTTGTTTGATTGTAGCGGTCAAAACCAATTCCGTAATCAAACCCAAGTAATCCAAACATTGGCAAAAAGAATCTTGCCCCAACTCCTGCACTCCGCCTGAGTTTAAAAGGATTGTAATCCTTGAACCCGTACCAGCCATTTGCAGCCTCAAAAAATGCTAGTCCATAGATCGTGCTGCTTGCACCCAAACTAAATGGATAGCGCAGTTCAAGTGTATACTTGTTGAATATCGTAAAATATTGAGAAGGTGTTATACCATCAGGATTGATCTTCGGATTTGAGCTGCTGTAAACAGGATATCCCCTGTGTGCAATGATATCATATCCTAACAATGCCTGCGTATTGCTTAATCCTGCATCTCCTAATTGAAAGCGCTCAAATGGTGATATACCAAGATCCTGGTTGTACTTTCCGATAAAGCCATATTTGGCAGCGGTTTTTAAAATGAACTGCTTGTTCTTATCAGCACCCCTTGCTTTACCGATCGGTACATACCACTCTGCATTCATCCGCCATTTATGGAATTCCGGAAGTTTATATTGATTCGCATCGCCTGCGGATATCCCCAGTAGTGAGTAAGGAAGAGTGAACTGGCCGCTAACCAAAAAGTTAGAACCACTTGTTGGGAAGATAGGATTAGGCCCGGCAGAATTCCTCAATAAAGTAAGCTTCAGACTCACATTCGATGAAGTTCCATCTTTTAATCCACCAAAACCACTTACTGAATAATTCTGCAATTTATATTGCTGAAAGTTCAATGAGTAGATCAGGGTAAAAAAATCATCAGGCTTCTTCAGCTGCTTGCCTAGTGAAACACCAAATCCTACCGTCTTCACAAAGGAAGTGTCACCGCAGGATTTACAATAACTGCCAAACTGGTCGTATGCATTTGCATACTTGGTATTAAAGTAGCTGATAGAAAATGAATTCCTTTTTTTACCACCAAGCCATGGCTCAGTAAAAGAGAAGTTATAAGATCTGTAGGCCTTACCATTAGACTGTATCCTTGCACTTAACTTTTGCCCATCCCCGGAAGGCAATGGATCCCAGCTTGACTTCTTCGTGATATTTTTGATTGAGAAATTATTAAATGTAACCCCAAGTGTACCCGTTAAACCAATACCACCGCCAAAACCTGCGGAAAGCTCTAACTGATCAGCAGATTTTTCTTCAACCTGCCAGTTAATATCAACTGTGCCATTATCTGCATTGGGAACAACCTGTGGATTTATCGTTTCTGCATTAAAAAATCCTAATTGCGATAATTCTCTTTGTGTTCTTATGATATCCGACCTGCTGAATTTTTCACCGGGGATCGTTCTCAGCTCACGAAGGATAACATAATCTTTGGTTTTGTCGTTACCCGATACCGTTATACGGCCATAAGTAGCTTGCGGACCTTCGGTCATTCGAAGTTCAAAATCGATCGTGTCATTATAAACCGCAGTCTCTACAGGATCTATCCTGAAAAAAAGATAACCGTCATCCTGGTATAGACTTCCCACATCGCCGCCTTCCGCAGTAAGCTGTTTGCCTAACCGCTTATTCAATAACTCCAGGTTGTAAACATCCCCTTTATTTATCCCAAGAAAAAGGTTAAGTATAGAATCGGAATATTTGGTATTGCCTGTCCATACCATATTTCCGAAATAGTATTTTTTTCCTTCGCTTAATTTGATATGAACATTCAGGTTACCCTTGTTATCATATACCTGTGTATCGGCTAAAAGCATCGCATCCCTGAATCCCTGGGCATTGTAATAATTAAGTACATTTTGCTTATCGTCGTCGTATTTCTTATCACTGAATTTTGCGCCACTAAAAAGTTTAAATCGGAAATACGGATCAATATAGTCTCTTGTTTTAGTGATAGAGAGATAGCCCACATCTTTCATATACTGGTGAAAGGTTATGCCCTTTGCAGCGTCTCCATACGGGCTCACTATCTTTTCAGGGAACAACGTGATCTTCGTCATCTCTTTTGTTCCTTTCATTTGCTTCTTAAGCTTCAGGTCAGGAATAACTTCGTTGCCTGAAAAATTGATCGAATTGATCTTTACCTTACTTCCCTTATCAATAAAGAATGTAAGGGAAACAGCATTGTTCACACCCTGAACAATTTCTTCCTTCATCTCAACAGATACGTTCCTGAAACCTTTGTCATTATAAAATTTCCGGATGGCTTCAACAGCGCTTAACCGCATGTTTTCGGTAAGAACTTTATCTTTCGACAAACCGACCTTTGTCTCAAGGTCGTCGCGATCTCCCTTCTTTACGCCGACAAATTTAAAATCAAGTAGCCGTGGCCGTTCGGTGATGGCGATCTCAACAGATAAATTATTTCCTTCCAGCTGTGTAAAAAAGATCTGGGCATCTGCCACGAGGCTTTGCCGCCAAAGTTTAGAGATCGCTTTACTAAAAGCATCCGTACCAGGGATCATTACCTTGTCTCCAACTGCCAAGCCAGAAATGGATATGATAAGATTTTGATCAAAAGCTTTTGAACCGGTGACAGAAATAGATGAGATCGTATACTCTTTAGGAACTCTTGAAGTGAATATATCCTCAAGTGCTGGGTTTACAGAAACTGCCGGACTATCAATTACTTGTGCGTGGATGTGTAAGGCTGAAAAAAGGAAAACAGCAATAATAAAAAGGTTCTGGTAAATCCTGACCATCAATTGATTTTTAACGTGCGGCAAATTAAGCCCATTAATGAAAACTATTTGTTAAATGAAAGCTATATGCAGCCAGCGATTAAAAAACAGCTTGGTTTGTTTTGGTATTTTTATTATGGTGATTTTACCTGTTCACCTGTCTTACCAAATCTTCTTTCCCGTTGCTGAAAATCAAGGATAGCTTCATACAAATTCTCCTTCCTGAAATCGGGCCAGCGTGTATCGGTAAAATATAGTTCTGCGTAGGCAAGTTGGAATAATAGAAAATTACTGATCCGAAATTCTCCACTGGTCCTGATCATCAATTCAGGATCTGGAAAATCCTTTGTACTTAAATATTGTTGTAAAATATCCTGTGATATCCCGGCCGGTAATAATTTCCCGGCAAGCACATCTTTGGCAATGTGTTGAATTGCATTTACTATTTCCCAACGACTGCTGTAACTCAGTGCCATAACAAGGTTCAGCCCGGTATTTGTTGCGGTTTCGGCCAGCGCCTCAGCCAATTCAACCCTTGCATTTTCCGGCAGCATTTTTATATCGCCGATCACATGCAGCCGGATGTTATTCTTATTAAGAGTCGGGACTTCCTTTTTGATCGTATCCACCAACAACTCCATTAATCCAGTAACCTCGTATTCGGGCCTTTCCCAATTTTCTGTACTAAAGGCATATAGCGTCAGGTATTTTACACCAAGTTCTGCGGCACCCTCCACTATATTTCTAACGCTTTCCACACCATGCAAATGACCATACAGCCGATCTTCACCTTTCTCCTGTGCCCAACGTCCATTGCCATCCATAATGATCGCAATATGTATGGGCAACCGGTCGAAATCTATCTTTTCTTTTAATGTCATGGGTTAAACCAATGTAAAACTTTGGGCCTGGCTGATTTTGGGCAGCAAAGCTAACTAATTTTAACAGAATTCGTTAATTGGATGCAAATAGGAAGATTGACCTGGCGATCGATCTTAACAACACGTTTCAAATGAGGTTATTAATTGGCAG
>JBDSDG010000082.1:0-8232 GCA_039920685.1 Ferruginibacter sp. | reverse complement strand
TTATTAGTTCTCCCCGCTTACTTGAAATATTTGGCTTTAAAAATCCTTCTACCTCGCACAAAGATCTACTGACGTGTTTTCATCCTGTGGACAAAGCTACCAGGGATGCTGCTATTGAAAGATCATTTATCAAAGGCTCATTGATCTACCAGGCCCGCATTATTCGCCATGAAGATAAAATGGTCTGCTGGATACATGTATATGGAAAGATCATTTACGGGGAAAATCAAAAGCCTTTGCGTATGTACGGCTCCGTTATTGATATAACAAGGGAAAGAACAGCATTAGAAGAATTAAAGGAAAATGAGTCCAAATTCAGATTATTATCAGATTCTCTAAGTCAGCAGGTCTGGACGACGGATGACAAGGGAAAATTTAATTATTTCAACCAGGCTGTTTATAATTTTAACGGGGCAGGCAAAGATGAAAAGGAAAAGATCAGTTGGATCAATACTATTCACCCTGATGAAAAGGCTGACAATATTAAGAAATGGACCAGTGCTATTGTGAATGGGCAGGAATTCATTTCAGAACATAGGTTGAGAAATGTGAAAGGAGATTACAGGTGGCACATCAGCCGTGCGATCCCGCAATATAACGAACTGGGCGTTCGACAAATGTGGGTTGGTACAAGCACGGATATCCAGGATCAAAAGAATTTTTCCGAAGAATTAGAAAAGAAAGTAAAGGACCGAACGGAAAAATTGTTTGAAAAGAATACAGAATTGAAGAGAAGTGAGGAGCGATATTACTCTATGATCAATGAAGTGCAGGATTATGCAATAATCCTTTTGGATAAAAATGGGAATATTAAGCACTGGAATAAGGGAGCAGAAAAAATAAAAGGATACAGTGCTGAGGAGATCATTGGCAATAATTTTAAAATATTTTATACCGCAGAGGACCTGGAAATAAAGTTGCCTGATTCGCTGCTCGAGCATGCGAAAGAGCATGGTAAATCAGAGAACCAGGGCTGGAGAGTTAGAAAAGATGGCAGTAGGTTTTGGGGAAACGTAGTTTTGACCGCATTGCACGATGACCAACGAATGGTAATAGGATTTTCAAAAGTGACAAGAGATCTTACTGATAAAAAAAAGGCAGAAGAAAACCAGCTTGAGTACTTGAAAAGTATAGAGCAAAAAAACCTTGAGCTTGAGCATAATAATGCAGAGCTAGAATCCTTTAATTATATCGCAAGTCACGATCTCCAGGAACCTTTAAGAAAGATACAGGCCTTCTCACAACTTATCCTCGAAAAAGAAATAGGAAATCTTTCTCTTTCGGGAAACGATTATTTTAACAGGATCAATGATGCTGCCTCGCGAATGCAAAACCTGATTGAAGCCCTGATCAATTATTCCCAGACAAATAGTTCTGGCGTTGAAATGGAAGAAACAGACCTTAATGTTATTATTTCAGAGGTTAAGCATGATCTGAGTAATATAATCGAAGAAAAAAAGGCGGTGATCGAGAGTGAAGAATTGTTTAAGATCGTAGGGAACCATGTTCAATTGCAACAGTTATTCACCAACCTGATCTCAAATGCCATAAAATACTGTAAACCTGATAAGCCGCCTCATTTGAAGATCACTTCAAAAATGATGCTGGGTAAATTAATTGATCATACCGATATAATAAACGAAAAGAAGTATTTAAAGATATCCATTGAGGATAACGGGATCGGCTTCGAGCAAAAATATGGAACCAAAATATTTGAATTATTTCAACGTTTGCATAGCCGTACTCATTATAAAGGTACCGGGATAGGACTGGCTATTTGCAAAAAGATCATGAGAAACCATGAAGGTTTTATTGATGCTGAAGGACAACCGGGCATTGGATCAACTTTTAACCTGTATTTCCCGGCAAATAAATCCTACCAGGGCGGTACAATCTCTTTTAAATGAATATCCCATTCATCATAACCTTATCAATTAAATTACTTCCGAAAGAATAAGGAATATAAGCAATGGAGGGAATTGGAACGGTGAATATTAAGTTTGCCTGTTTTCCAATAGTTACACTCCCAACCTGCTTTTCAACTTCCATTGCATAAGCGGCATTTATTGTTGCTGCATTGATCGCCTCTGTTGGCAACATTTTCATTTGAATACATGAAAGGGCAACAACAAAATTCATATTACCGCTTGGTGATGAACCTGGATTGTAATCAGAAGCAAGTGAGATAGCACATCCTGAATCAATTAAATTTCTGGCCGGCTGAAAAGGCATTCTTAAAAAGAATGCTGCTGTGGGTAACAAAGTGCCAATAGTACCAGAAGCCGAAAGCATTTTAATATCGTGGCCAGTCATTGTTTCGAGGTGATCTACAGAAACTGCATTTAAACGAATGGCAGAGTCAATGCCACCAATACTGGTAAGTTGATTGATATGTAACTTTGGCTTCAATCCAACTGCAGCACCTGCCTTACATATTGTATCCATCTCAGCGGGCGAGAAAAAACCTGTCTCGCAGAACACGTCAATATAGTCTGCCAGCTTTTCTGCCGCGATGACCGGCAGCATTTCATTCATGATGAGGTTGATATATCCCTGGTGATCCTCCTTAAACGCCTGCGGATAGGTATGGGCTCCCAGGAAAGTTGACCGAATGATCATTCCGGTCTGCTGCCTCAATCGTTTTATTACACGAAGCATCTTTAATTCACCATCTACCGATAAGCCGTAGCCGCTTTTGATCTCAACAGCACCGGTTCCGGATCTGTTGATCTCCTTAAGTCGTCTTAAGGATTGTTGAAAAAGTTCTTCTTCTGAGGTGGACTGTAATTTTGCCGCAGAGTTCAATATTCCTCCGCCTCTCGCAGCGATGTCGGTATAACTTAGCCCATTTATTTTATCAACAAATTCGTTTTCCCTGCTTCCAGCAAAAACCAGGTGGGTGTGACTGTCGCACCAGGCTGGCATTACAAATTGACCGGGAGCATCAATAATATCTTTAGGAAGATGTGGCACCTTTACTTCAAGCTCATACATGGCACCATATCCTGCAATGATCCCATCCTCTATAAGAAGAAAAGCATTTTCGATGCACGGTAGTTCAGCAAGTGAGATTCCACGAAGCAACGTATTCTCATCCCTTGTATTTACGAGCTGCTTTATGTTGGTTACTAAAGTTGTCATTGAAGAAAATATTATTTCTTATAGAAGGTCATTAAAGTTGTTGCCAGAGAGAACGGCTAAATTGTTCTAACCCGGGATCCCTGGCTCCCATTAAAAGCAAGACGCAGTCCGTGGTTAAGTGTGGCCTGATATGTTCTAATACATCAATTCTTTCTTCAATAAAGAATGCATTTTTTCCTCTTAATTTGATCTCTTTAATCAGGTCATTTGCTGAAATATCTTTTACAGCTGTTCCGCCAGCATAGAATATTTCACTCATCCATATTTCGTCCTGTGGCCGCAATACTTCTGCGATCTCTTTAATAAAATCATTTTTTAAAAAACGCGTCGGCCCATAGCCATGAGGTTGAAACCATGCTACAACCTTTGGCGCAATATACTGGCAAGCCGAAATGGACGCTGCACATTTAACCGGGTTATGTGCATAATCATCGATCACATATACTCCATTTTTTTTCCCGAGTACCTGGTGCCGCCTATAGATCCCTTCATATTTGTTTAAGGCATGTGAGCATACTTCAAGGCCAATTCCTAATTGATGAGCTACCGCAACTGCAGCTAATGCATTCTCCATATTATGTTTCCCGACTGTATCTATAGAAAAGCTGCATTTCCGAATCGTAAATTTTATATTCAGCCCCTGCTGAATAAAACCAGTTGCTACATAACCTGCTTGCGATTCATGATGACATGAAAAATCCCAGGCAATGTTTTTTGAAAGTGCCCTCGCAAAAGTATTATCCTGGTTAACAATAAATAGTCCGGAGGAATGATCGCGAAATTTTCCAAAAATTTCGGCCAGTTCATCCATTTCCTGGTGATCCTTATCTATATTTAAAAGCAATCCTACTTCAGGATAATATTGTACGATAGACCCATCGCTCTCATCTGCTTCTATGATAAGCCATTCGCCTGACCCCACTTTTGCATTCCCTATTTTTTTTTCATTAATGATACTTATCAGGCCTGCACCGCTAATGATGCTAGGGTTCATTCCTGCAGTTTCCATGATATCGAACAACATTGCGGTGGTAGTGCTTTTACCTGAAGTGCCTCCTACAGCTATCGTTTTCTTACTCCTGGCAATTATTGCCAATAACTCACTTCGTTTTATAACAGGAATGGATAATGCCCGCGCCTTTTGAACTTCTCCTACCGTTTCTTCAATAGCAGTTGATACAACAACCAACTCCGTTTCGGATGTGATCCCCTCTCCGTTTTGTAAAAAACATTTGATCCCGCATGCCTCTAATTTATCTCTTGTATCATCATTGGCGCCTTCCTGGAAGTAACGATCACTTCCACTTACCGATTTACCAGTGCCTGCCAGGTATTGTGCAACGGCACTCATACCGGTTCCTGAAACACCAATAAAAAAAGCATTCTTAAAATCATTAACCGAATTGATCATTTACGGGTTGTTTCAATTTTGAAAGGATGTGCCTCTGTATTGAAAACGATCTTATCAAGATCTGCAATTGAAGATGGCGCAAAAAGTAAGTATGCATATTTTAATGTCTCAGCAAAGAAAAAACTTTCCATAGAATTGCTTTGTTCAAATGTCTTTATATTTTTTATTGAAGCGAAGCCGGCATCCGTCCGGCAATACAAAAATATATCATCGATCATCTTTTTTGCCATCCACAGGTATTCATCCTGTTCAGTAAGCCTGTATAAATAAAAACAGCTTTCCAAATTCTCAGGCCTTAATATGTAATAACCATTGGTTACAGTTCCTGATTTGTAATCAAACTCTTCCGGTTCCATGTTAAAATTCGTCCACATGTAATAATTTGCCTGTTGTATTTTTTTAGCAGCAGGAATATCCCCGGCATAGGCACAAAGCCCTGCATAAAATGCATCCAATGCACCATACAAGGTAGCAGATTGTATTCCGGAATTCATATCTACATGTCGCAGGAAACAACCATTCCTTGTACTATCAAGAAGGTATTTTTTGATCGCTGCATTATGCACTTCAAATGCAGTAATAAGGTCTTTGTCACCAAATAATTTCCAGCCTTTATATAGGTATTCGTAATAAGAATCGATATAGCCGCTGATGTGTGATTGAGTGCTTATCCATTTTCCATTTGTAACATCAATCTGCTCCCCAACGAGCCCGATCTGGCTTGTTTTCGCATATACAAGCATGATCGCTTTTTTTGCAGCAGTGTAGTAACGTAAATCGCCTGTTAATTTTGAAAGCTTGCCAAATTCAAGCAACAATGTGCCGATCTCTGCAGGATTGTTTATTGAGTCGCGGATCTTCCCGGTTTGTAAATGCACGAAGCGGTATGGCATTCCGGTGGCTGAATTAAATGCTGGCATTAACCTGTCTCCCAGGTCTATTGCCAGCGAAAGAAATTTCTTATTGCCATCTAGTTCATAGGCCGTTATCAGCCCACCTAGCAACCGGATCGTTACCTCGAAAACCTGGACTTCATTATCTACATTAAAACTAAGATTTGACAAAATCAGCGTTTTTGCCTCATCTGCCTCTTTTTCAAGTCCCATCATAGTAAAGGTGTCAAACGCGTCCACAGGAGTCATTAGCAAAGGATGAGGATACCAGTTCCTGGGCGTTTTGGTTAAAGGCCTAAGGTCATCGGAGCCCCATGCATGATCCTTATATCCCTTCCAGGCATGTTGAGCAGCTAATTTTACCTTATTACACATTTCCAGTTTCATCTCATCTGTAAACTTTGCCGGCTTTCCCTGCGCAAAACCTAAAATCGCCAACATACATGCGAGGCAAAACACAAAAAATACCTTTTCTACCATCTTTAAAGTTATTAGGCGCTAATTTACAAGTTAATTATTGGATGATACAGTAGCATTGGCTCCTAGGTTTTTAATATTCTTAACAACTAAACAAAACCGGCAAGGCCATTGCAGCGTTAATTATGTGCTTAAAAAATAAAAAAATGAAATCTATATTTTCTACCCTGTTTGCAATCGTATTTTTTATATCATGTGCCCAAACACAAAATAATCAGAACAAGTTTCCTCTGGGTGAAAAAAAGCCTACGGCCGCAAATGAGGCAGTTGCAACTTTTTCTGAAGGATGCTTCTGGCACTCTGAGATCGTTTTCCAAAGTCTTGTTGGTGTGAGAGATGCTGTTTCCGGTTATGCCGGGGGACATACAACGAACCCTACTTATGAAAAAGTAGCAAATGGAAACACCGGTCATGCAGAAACTGTGCAGGTGTATTACGATCCAGCCAGGATATCTTTTGAGACACTTGCTGCTGCATTTTTTGCAAGCCAGGATCCAACTACAATCGACCAGCAGGGAAATGACGTTGGCAGTGAATACCGTTCAATTGCCTTTTACAGGAATGAAAAGGAAAAACAGATCATTGAAGCGGAGATAAAAAAACTCACAGACAATAAAAAATATAAAAACAAAATTGTCACACAGGTTGTTCCCTTTGAAAAATTCTATCCGGCCGAGGATTATCACCAGGAATACATTAGCCATAATTCCGGCAATCCCTATGTTCAAAATGTTTCAATTCCAGACTTTAATCATTTCAGATCCAGTTTTAAAGGTAATTTCAAGCATTAGGAAATCCGGATTTATTGCTTTTTGTCTATTTTAAATGTTTTATCCATTTGCTTACCAGCAATGAATCCCACCACTCCACCTATTGCTGCGCCGAGTAACAATTCAGGCATGGAAAATCCCACGGCAAAGGCTGCAATGCCAGCTCCGATTAACATGCAAAATATGATGGCGGCAGGAATAGCGCTCTGTCGTTTTTTTTCATGTGGAATAAAATCAGGGTGCGGATGCTGTTGTGACTTCCTTTTTTTTGACTGAGGCATAAACAGGATTTTTTATTTATTGAAGTGATTCTAATTGTTTAAGATAATCATATTGCAGGTCTTCATGCATGGTTTCTATTTCTTTCTTTAATTTTTTTTGCGTACCGGCATACAGGTTAACCAATGCAGTGCTTTTTTTTAACGGGATACCTGACACGGATACTTTTTTGCAAAAATAAATCAGTAGGTCAACTGATGTTTGCGTCTCACTACTATATTTCGAATATCGGTTGATAAGCCTCAATATCTTTCGAAGCGTTTTTTTTACATAATAAAGATTCGATGTATTAATTTCCTCAAACTGTTCGTCTACAGCCTCTTTCACACTTTTTATATACCCTTGCTCATCATTCGCTTCAAATACAAGATATGTGATCAGTTCCTTGTTTTCCTTTTTAAATCTTGCAAGTCGTAAGGTCAATGGAAGCAGCTCCTTTGGAGGCATTTGTTCTAATGCTGATTTTATTTCTTTTATGGATGCCGCTTTCATTTTTGAAATGTATCCTATTTTATTGGATCATAGAATAAAAAATGCCGGTAACAACCGGCATATATGTAGTTTAGACTGTTAAGGCCTTGGGGGTCTTGGGGGCCGTGGAGGTAACGGCGGAGGCGGTGGCAGTCGTAATGTAGCTGTGCGCCTATGATGTTTGTGAATTTTATGATGATGGCGCTTATAATGCCCTTTCTTTTTTCCCTGCGAGAAGGAAGGCATACTAAAAAAACCAAGCAGCGCAATAAATAAAATGATCTTCTTCATGAGTTTAAGTTTGGTGAATAAATGGTGATCTTCTGGCGTAACAGACAATATATATGCCAGAACCACATTTAATTATGTACATAATATATCTTTAAAGTTAAATTACCGATATGGCTGCTAAAAGAAAATTGCCTTCCCCCATTACAGTTTTAATGATTGTAATTGTGATAGCAGCACTTGCGACCCTGTTAATACCTGCCGGACAGTACAGCCGGTTGTCTTATACAGAAGGTGATTCCTTTATATTGACCACCGCAGCTGGTGAATCACAGATCCCCTTTACACAACATACGCTGGATAGCCTGCAGATCAAAATTTCATTAGATAAATTTAGAAGTGGTTCGATTCGTAAACCTGTATCCATCCCCGGAAGCTATAAGTCGATACCAAGGAACAGGCAGGGGATCATTCAAATTTTACAGGCCCCGATAAAGGGAGTTTATGATTCCATTGAAATTGTTTTTTTTATTCTCGTAATAGGAGGATTCATGAATGTATT
>JBDSDG010000081.1:0-7188 GCA_039920685.1 Ferruginibacter sp. | reverse complement strand
TGTTTTTACATCCTGACATTTTCCAAACGGGGATAGCCATTGCAGCCGTAAGCAACCAGTTAAATTATGATAATATTTACCAGGAAAGATACATGGGATTGCCTCAGGAAAACCGGGATGATTTTATTAAGAATTCACCGATATCCCGGGTGCAGGGATTGAAAGGGAATTTACTATATATCCACGGCACAGGTGATGATAATGTTCATTATAGTAATGCCGAGCAATTATTAAATGAGCTTATAAAATACAACAAGCAATTCCAGTTCATGGCGTATCCCAACCGAACACATAATATAAATGAAGGGCAAGGCACATGGCTGCACCTTACAACCTTATACACAAATTATTTAAGAGAACATTGTCAGCCCGGAGGCAAATAATAATAAAAAAAGCGCCTCAATTGATGCGTTTTTTTAGCCGGCAATTTTCCCCGGATAAATTTCCAATGCTTTTTCAAGGCAATCCATTGCCCTATGTATGGAGTTTACATTAAGCACATAAGCTAACCTCACCTCTTTTTTACCCAGGCCTTCTGTGCTATAAAACCCGGTTGCCGGTGCAAGCATAACTGTTGCACCCTCATGACTGAAATCTTCCAATAGCCATTGGCAAAAGATATCGCAGTCATCAATTGGCAGGCTTGCCATTGCATAAAAAGCTCCCCCGGGGTTTGGACAAAAAACACCCGGTATATCATTTAATCTTTTAACCAGTGTATCCCTTCTTAATTTGTATTCTGCTTTGATAGCATCAAAATAATTACCAGGCAGATCAACTGCAGCTTCTGCGAGCACCTGAGCATAGAAAGGGGGACTCAATCTTGCTTGTGCAAATTTCATAACCGTGTTTATCACTTGTTTATTTTTTGTGACAAATGCACCGATCCGGCCGCCACATGCACTGTATCTTTTGCTGATCGTATCCATCAGTATCACGTTTTGTTCGGCGCCTTTTAAGTGCATCCCGCTTGTATGTGTTCCATCATAGCAGAACTCACGGTAAGCCTCATCCGCAAAAAGATATAGGTTATGCTTTAATACGATCTGCTTTAATGTTTCCATTTCCGCAGCACTATATAAATAACCGGTTGGATTGTTCGGGTTGCATACAACAATGGCCTTTGTTTTTGCTGTGATGGCTTTTTCGAAATCCTCGATCGGTGGAAGCGCAAAGCCGGTTTCAATCGTGCTGCCAATAGGTTTTACAACTACATCAGCCTGTATAGCAAATCCGTTGTAGTTGGCATAAAAAGGCTCGGGAATGATCACTTCATCTCCCGCATCAAGGCAAGCCATAAATCCAAAAAGTATCGCTTCGCTGCCACCGGTTGTAATAATGATCTCTTCATGTGAAATGTCAATGTTGTTCTTTGCATAATACTGAACAAGCTTCTTCCGGTAACTTTCATTTCCAGCGCTGTGACTGTATTCCAGCACTTTGATATTGCAATTCTTTACTGCATTTAGAATGGATGGAGGAGTTTCAATATCAGGTTGGCCGATATTCAAATGATAAACTTTAGTTCCCTTACGCTTCGCAGATTCAGCATAAGGTACAAGCCTGCGTATGGGAGAAGCCGGCATTTCGATGCCACGATTGCTGATTGATAACATTTTTTTAAATTCTGGTTCGCTTGTTACGTGTTACGTGTTACGTGTTACGTGTTACGTGTTACGTGTTACGTGTTACGTGTTACGTGTTACGTGTTACGTGTTTAAAGGCGCTAAGATACTTCAAGTATTAGAGATTTAACCAGTAACTGGTAACCAGCAACCAATAACCAGTAACTTGCATTTTTTTAATCTTCCTCATAAAACGCTACGCCATGCTGCTTCAAAAAATTCTTGATCGCATCAGCATGTATACATTGCCCGAGGTGTAAGAAAGAATAATCTGAGATTTTTTTTATTCCATTGTTCACCATGATCTCAGTATCTATGAGATCGAAGCCCAGGTGCAGGTGCTTGGTAGAAAATTGCATTCCATAAACGGTTCCCTTTTCATCAAACAATGGTCCGCCACTCTGGCCGCGAAGTCCGGGAGTGCTTAATTCTATTCCATACAATTGGTTTTGTTCAGCAAGGAACCTGGTCACCATTCCCTCAATGGGAAATTGTGGTGAGCGGCTTATGCCCTGGTTCGTCCATTCGATATCATCATTTGCAGCATTAAAAACAAAATTGTTGAATTCAGGAAAAGGAAACCCGAGCCGGCATAAAAATTTCCCCTGCTTTATTTTAGTTGTATCTTTTAAAAATTTTGCGCAATCCTGGTAATGCAAAGTTTTATAATCATTGAATTTAATGATGGCCAGGTCTAAAGTAGGATGTGCATGGATCGTAAAACCGCTCATGCCATCTACACAATCAATGAAATTATTTTTTACCTGGACAACTGTATCAGGGTTGTATTTATATTTTAGCTCCAGGCCTTTTAAATGAGATCTGTGTTTCCCATCATTGGCAATTGCCTGCCGTTCTTTTTTAAAGTTGATGAAATTGATATTGATATTCTCTGCACTTCCCAACAATTCTATTACATGCTTGCAGGTAATGGCATATCCCTGTTCATTAACAAAGAATATTGTTGACGAGCCGGGCATAAGCTGCTTACCTCCATAAGTGCGCATGATGGAGTTGACAGGCCTTGTAAATTTTGAAACTCTTTCTATTGCTGAAATGAACATTTGTAAAATTAAAGTTTTAATTGCGATGCTGCAGCCTTATCCAGATACCAGAACAAATTCCCGGTAGCTGGCCTGATCAGTTGCGCAGGGAATGAATTTTTTTTAACCGGCTTATTGAAGATGCTGCCCAATATCGTTGATTTCTCTTTTCCTGAGATTAAGAATAGAATATTCTTAGCCAGGTTGATCAATGGAACAGTAAAGGTTATACGAAATGAATCCTTCTCTTTTATATATACCTGTTTCACCAATGCCTTCTTTTCATCTAAAATACCTGTGCCGGGAAACAGGGATGCTGTATGCCCGTCTTCTCCAATCCCCAATAACAATAGATCAAATGCAGGCGTTTTATTTTTAAAGAAATTTTTAATGAGCTGTTCGTATTGCAATGCAGCCTTAGAGGGCTCAAAATTTACAGGAACCCTGAAAATATTCTCTTTGGGTATATCAACATTATCGAGAAGGGCTTCTGAAGCCATATGGCTGTTATTATCTTTATCATAAAGAGGTACACAACGTTCATCACTCCAGAAAACAAATACAGATCTCCAGTTTATTTTTTTGGAATAAAAAGGTTCTGCTAATAATTCATATAATTTTTTTGGTGTATTGCCTCCTGATAATGCAATCGTGAACCTGCCTTTCTCCAGCATTGCAGTTTCATACAATTGTAGCACTTTGTTTGCGGCTGCTTTATAAAGTGCACCGGTTGATAAAAATATCTCAGGCTTAGACATGGTTCTTTTTTTCAAAATGCATAGCGATCCAGCTGTTGCCGTCCCTGGCGATCAAGGCTTCCGAATCTTCTGGGCCTTGCATACCACTGGCATAATTTGGAAAATTCACTGATGGATTTGCTCTCCAGGTATCGATCACTGGCATGAGGATCTCCCATGCTGCTTCAACCTGGTCAGAACGCATGAACAAGGTAGCGTCCCCTTCTATTACATCCAGCAATAGCGTCTCATATGCCTCTGGTGTGCCCGTTGTATAATTGCTACTGTAATCAAACAGCATATCAACAGGAGTAAGTTGCATGTTAAGACCAGGCCTTTTTGCCTGGAAGCGCAAGCGTATACCCATATCCGGTTGTATGTTCAGAATCAGTTTATTGGGTTGCCAGTTCTCTGTTGATTCGGCAGGAAAAGCCTTGTGTGGCACAGGCTTGAACTGTATTGTAATAACTGATATTGTCTCATTCATGCGCTTACCTGTTCGTAAATAGAAAGGCACGTTTTGCCAACGCCAGTTATCTATGAAGAATTTGAATGCGGCAAATGTTTCAGTATTTGATTCCGGTGCCACACCTTTTTCTGAACGGTATGCCTTTACTTTTTTGCCTTCCACCCATCCTTCATCATATTGCCCTCGTACCGCATAGTTATGAACATCTGTATGGCTGATCTTCCGGATGGCTTTCAATACATCTACTTTTTTATTCCTTACTTCATCCGCATTAAATGAAACCGGTGGTTCCATAGCAATCAGGCAAGCCAGTTGTAACAGGTGGTTCTGGATCATATCTCTTAGAGCGCCCGCAGTTTCATAATACCCTCCACGGTCTTCAACACCCAGCTGTTCACTAACAGTTACCTGTACATGGTCAATATAGTTGCGGTTCCAGATCGGTTCAAACAGTGCATTCGCAAACCGGAAAGCCATAATATTTTGAACTGTTTCTTTTCCAAGGTAATGATCGATACGATATACCTGGCATTCATTAAAGATCTGTCCCAGCTTTTTGTTTAGTTCTTTCGCGGATGCGAGGTCATGTCCAAATGGTTTTTCAACCACCAAACGGCTTTTTAATTTGTCATTTGCCAATCCTACAGAACCGATCCTGGTTGCGATAGGCTCGATCATCATTGGTGGCACCGCCATGTAAAAGATCTTTGTCGCCGTTATACCCCAGCTTTTTTCACAGGCTTCTATTTGTTTTTTTAATGAAATATAAATTGCGGGTTTATTAAAATCTGCTGACTTGTATTGTATACACGATGAGAAAGAATTCCATTCTTTTTTAGAGGCTTTGCCTCGCCGTGAAAATTTTGCAACACCTTCCTGTAAACGCTTTCTGAAATCTTCATCGCTGATCTCCTGCCGTCCAAATCCCAGGATGAGAAATTTTTCCGGTAGCCATTTATCCAGGTATAAATTATATAGTGCCGGCATAAGCTTCCTCCAGGTCAGGTCTCCCGAACCCCCAAAGATCACAATGATTGTGGGATCCGTTATTTTTTGTTGCTCCATCTTAATTAATTTTTATATTCCATTCAGTATGAAAACTTCCTTGCTTATCTACCCGCTCATAAGTATGTGCTCCAAAATAATCCCGCTGTGCCTGGATAAGATTTGCAGGAAGCCAACTACTCCTGTAGCTGTCAAAATACGATAGGCTAGCCATCATTGCAGGAACAGGTATCCCTGCAGTAATTGCTGAAGTGATCACCGATCGCGTATGTTTTTGTAACTGGTTCAATTGCTCACTGAATTTTTTATCCACCATCAAATTGGAAAGCGTTGGATCATTATAAGCTATTTTAATATTTTCCAGCATTGCAGACCTGATGATACATCCTCCCCGCCATATGGAAGCGATATCTGAAAGGTTGACCTTGTAATCATACTTTGTAGAAGCTTCCTTTAATTGCGCCATACCTTGTGCATAGATCGTTATCATACAAAAATGCATCGCGTCGGCAAGTAAAGTGATCAGGCCTGAGTGTTCAACAGTTATTTTATCTCTTACAACATGGAGTATTGCACTGGCGGCAACCCTTTCCTGCTTTAGCGTTGTTACTTCGCGCTGGCTTACAGCCGCATCAATCGAGGGAACGGGAACCTGAAGATTCATTGAATCCTGCGACGTCCATGCGCCTGTGCCTTTTTGATGAGCCTTGTCGAGGATCATATCAATTAGTAAACTTGCCGACAGATCATCCTTCTGCGTGAAGATCGCCGCAGTGATCTCTACCAGGTAAGAACGTATCGGTGTTTGATTGTAATTCTCAAATACATCTTTTATCTCATTATTTGTCAGGCCACCCACCTGTTTCAATAAATGATAGGCCTCCGAGATCAATTGCATCATGGCATACTCGATACCGTTATGAACCATTTTCACATAATGTCCTGCTGAACCTGTTCCTGTGTATGTTACGCAAGGCTCATTATTCACCTTTGCGGCGATTGCTGTAAGCATCGGAGCAACCTTTTCATAGCCGGCTTTCCATCCACCAGGCATGATACTGGGACCAAACCTTGCTCCAGTTTCTCCCCCCGATATACCGGTTCCCATGAAATGGATCCCTTCAGCTTCAAGTGATTTAATGCGCTTATCCGTATCCGTGAAATGAGAATTTCCGCAGTCCATTAAAAGGTCATCCTTTCCCAGGTATGGTTTTAAGTTATTGATCACAACATCAACGATAGGCCCTGCAGGCACAAGCATTAAAATAATGCGTGGCTGCTGTAAGGAATTTATGAAATTGTCCAGGCTATTGAATGCTTTTATGTTGCTCTTCCCTGCTCCATTATTTAAAATGGCTACTTGTTTCTCATCTCTATCATACCCTGCTACCGAAAACCCGTTGTCTCCCATATTGAACACCAGGTTACAACCCATAGTGCCCAGGCCCACCATTCCAAACTGGTATTGTTGTTCATTCATTGCTTGTTATTTTTTTAAATGGAAAAACCATAAGCTTCCATCAGTTTTTTGGTCGATCTTAAATTTTTAAATTGGATGGCATTCATTCCTATAGATTCAGCAATTTGCACATGTATGATCCTGTCATCAATGAACAATGCATGCTTTGGGAGGGTATATGATATTGCGCATGCCATCCTGAATATTTCTTTGTCTGGTTTTCTCAAATGAACATAGCAGGAAGAAATAAAAGAACTGAATAATTTGTCGAGTTTGAAAGTTTTGATCCTGTATTCATTTAATTCACAACCTTCATTGTTTATAGAAACAATATTTAGCCTGTATTTCTTTTTGATCGCCATAAAGAACTCAATGGAATCCTTGAGCACGGTTGATTGCCGGAACATATAATTTATAAATTCTGATTCTGTAAAATCACGTGATTCATAAAAAACAACATACTGCAGGTATTCGTGCAATGTTATTTTTCCCATTTCATAGGTTTCAAAAAATATGTGGTGGCGGTCGGACATCTCATTTTCATCCAGCTTAAATTTCCTGATCGCCTTTTGCCGGGAATAACGGTCCCAACCATTTGAAAGCAATACCTGGCCAATGTCTAAGAACAATGTCTTAATAATTTTTTTCTCCAATACAGATAGTTAAAAAGTAATAGCAGTTATTTAAAATTGTTATTTTCAATGATCCTGATCTTTTCAAGCCTTTTTAAATGCCTCTCCTCCTTGCTGAATGTTGCATGTAGGAAAGCAAGGCAGATCTCATTCATCAAAGCAGTCCCGATCACTCTTTCTCCTATACACAAAACGTTCGCGTTGTCATGCTCAACACA
>JBDSDG010000080.1:0-2622 GCA_039920685.1 Ferruginibacter sp. | reverse complement strand
GAGCTTAGATTGACCGGAATATTAACGGATAAGCCTGCTGACCTGCAGGCTCCTGCCGTTGCGTGGCTTAGTTATAACGTACATGGCAATGAAGCGAGTTCTTCAGAAGTTTCGATGAAAGTATTGTATGAGTTGCTTTCACCTGCAGATCCCAGGACAAAAGACTGGTTGAAAAATATGATTGTGATCATCGATCCTTGTTTGAATCCTGATGGAAGAGACCGCTATGTGAATTGGTACAACCAGGTTGTTGGAAAATATTCAAATGTGAATGAGGATGCACGGGAACACAATGAGCCTTGGCCGGGAGGTCGTACAAACCACTATAATTTTGACCTCAACCGTGACTGGGCATGGCAAACACAGGTTGAAACACAGCAACGCATTAAAAAATACAATGAATGGATGCCTGCGATCCATTGTGATTTTCATGAGCAAAATGTTGGAAGCCCTTATTATTTTGCCCCTGCCGCCGAGCCACTTCATGAGGTGATAACAGCCTGGCAGCGGGATTTCCAGGTGAGCATGGGAAAGAATCATGCAAAATATTTTGATGCGAACGGCTGGTTATATTTTACAAAAGAATATTTTGACCTCTTCTACCCGGCATACGGTGACACATACCCGCTTTATAATGGAGCGATAGGTGTTACCTATGAACAGGCGGGACATTCAAAAGCGGGATTAGCTATCGATGTAAGTGACGATACCCTTAAACTTACAGACCGGATCGCTCATCATTTTACAACAAGTATGAGTACGGTGGAAATAGCATCTCTGAATGCAGTAAGGCTTAATACAGAATTCAAAAAATTCTTTGATGAAGGCAGGATGAATGGAAATGGTGTTTATAAAACCTATTTAGTAAACGGTGCTAATGAAAATAAAATTGCGGGGTTAAAAGAGCTGTTGAACCGGAATAATATATCATATTCATATGCAAAACCGGGATCGGTGATAAAAGGATATAATTATTTCAATGGGAAGGAAGAAAATTATACCACTGCACAAAACGATATATTGATAACCAGTTATCAAACCAGGTCAACACTGGTTCGTGTCCTTTTTGATCCGAAATCCAAACTGAGTGATTCGGCAACATATGATATCACTGCGTGGGCGTTGCCATATGCTTATGGATTGCAATCTTATGCGGTAAAAGAAAAGGTCCCGGTCGGGGAGTTTGTAGAAGGAACAAACAGGCCTGTGTTAAATCAAAAGGAATATGGATACCTGGTAAATTATAGTTCTTTTAATGACTCGAAATTATTGGCAGCACTTTTAAAGAATGGAATAAAAACCCGTTTTGCTGAAAAGGATTTTACTTATGGTGGAAAAATATTTAAAAAAGGAACACTTGTTATTCTGCGGGCAGGCAATGAATCGAAGATCTCAAAATTCATTAATCTGGCAGAAGAAAACAAAAGCCTGGTAACTGCGGTTTCATCAGGGTTTATGGAAAGTGGTTTTGATTTTGGCTCCGATAAACTTCATCTCTTAAAGAAACCTGCGGTTGCTATGCTCACGGGTATGAATACATCCAGCACATCAGCGGGGGTGGTATGGCATTTATTCGAGCAACAATTAAATTATCCCATAACACTCATCAATGGAGATGATCTTAAATATGCCAACTGGAAGAATTTTGATGTGCTTATCATTCCGGAAGGTACTTATAAATTTTTGTCCGATAAAGAAGGGAGCAGCGATCTTAAAACATGGGTTAGACAGGGAGGAAAGATAATTGCTTTTGAATATGCCGCTGCTCAAATGGCAATAGGCGAATGGGGTTTAAAAGTAAAAAAGGAAGAAGAGAAAAAGGAAGAAGAGAAAAAACCAGGGTATGCAGACATAAAAAAATATGAGAACCGGGAGAAAGAGTTTGTTATCAATAATATTCCCGGGGCCATTTATAAAATTGAGTTGGATGAAAGCCATCCATTAGCTTTTGGATATCCATCTTATTACTTTTACCTCAAACAGAATGACAACATCTACGAATTCATGAAAGAGGGCTGGAATGTTGGAGTGATAAAGAAAGAAAGCCAGGTTTCAGGATTTGTTGGCAGCAAGGTTGGCGATAAGATCAAAGACGGAACAGTAATAGCAGTGCAACAATCCGGAAAAGGCTCCATCGTTTATTTTGCAGACGATGTGATCTTCAGAAGTTTTTGGGAGAATGGTAAGTTGATGTTTACAAATGCGGTTTTTTTGGTTGGACAATAAGGAAAGCAAGTTCAAAGTTCAAAAGTTCAAAGTTCTTAGTTCCATGAGTGGCGGTTGTCAGTACGATCTCCAACAATAGATTCGACCGAATTACCAAATTGTCCGTAACTAAGAACTAAAAACTCAGAACTATAAATATTAATTACTTCAAAAATCCACTTGCCTGTCCCCAATAAATTTTACCATCGGCAAGCGTTCCTGTTCTCAATCCTGTAAATTCGTAACATAATATAGAGCTATGCATAAACTGCTGTTTAGTGTTTTCATTGTCATTTCATTTTTGTGTGACGCCCAAACCCCAAAGACATATACATCTTCAGAAATATTGTTACAGATAAAAAAACTCGATGTACTTGGGTCCGTTTTATATTTGGCCGCACATCCTGATGATGAGAA
>JBDSDG010000079.1:0-16830 GCA_039920685.1 Ferruginibacter sp. | reverse complement strand
TTGTTTTCGATTATAACGATTGTAACAAAGGCTCAGCTATTAACGTGGACTCCAGCATTTGCACAGGAAAGCAGCACACCGTTTACCATTACGATGGATGCATCGAAAGGAAACCAGGGACTATATTTTTATACACCGGTGGCAGACGTATATGTTCACATCGCGGTGATAACCAACCTCAGCACAAGCTCTGCAGATTGGAAATATAATAAATTCACCTGGGCAACCACACCAGCGGCCGCCGCTGCTACATCGCTTGGCGGAAATAAATGGTCCTATACAATTACCGGGGGCCTGCGTAATTTTTTTGGAATAACCAATGCATCAGAATCTATTAAATACATAGCCATATTATTCCGCAACGGAACGGGAGCAAAGGTTCAGCGTAACCTTGATGGAAGTGATATGTATATACCTATTTATACCACTGCACTTGCTGCCAGGTTTTCTCTGCCTCTTACCCAGCCTACTTTTAAACCAATTCCTGAAACGATCACAAAAGTTGTTGGAAATACAATTCCGATGACGGGTATATCAAACAACCCAGCAACCCTGAGATTATATTTTAACGGAGCAGTTGTTCAAACAGCTGCGGCCGCAACAACTATAAGTGCCTCTCCAACCATTGTTGCTGCAGGTAGCCAGGTTTTGGTATTGGAAGCAGACAACGGCGTTACTAACGTGAGAGATACAATTCGATTTTATGTTGCCGGGCCGGTCGTTATCCAGGATTTTCCAGCAGGATTACGGGATGGGATAAATTATGAAGCGGCAACAGATGCTGTTACTCTTGTATTTTATGCACCGGGGAAAACCCGTGTTTCATTGATCGGTGATTTTCCGGGAAGCAACTGGATCGAACAAACTGCTTACCAGTTAAAGAAAACAACAAATGGTAATTATTGGTGGCTGCGCATTACCGGTTTAACCCCGGGTACAGAGTATTCGTATCAATACCTTGTTGATGGCGTACTGAAGATCGGTGGGCCTTATGCTGAAAAAGTATTGGATCCCTGGAACGATCCTTTCATTACACCTGCAACATACCCGGCATTGAAACCCTATCCTCTAAATTCCACCTCGGGAGTTGTAAGCATTCTTCAAACCGGCCAGGCTGCATTCAATTGGCAAACCACTGGCTATACACGTCCTGATAAAAGGAAGGTCGTGATCTACGAACTATTGGTTCGTGATTTTCTTGCCAAGCATGACTGGACTACCATGAACGATACTTTGAATTATCTTAAGAACTTAGGCGTAACTGCCATTGAGCTAATGCCGATTAATGAATTTGAAGGAAATAACAGCTGGGGTTATAACCCTGATTATTATTTTGCTGCTGATAAATATTATGGCCCTGCAAACTCATTAAAATTATTTATTGATAACTGCCATTCAAAAGGCATCGCAGTTATTATGGATATTGCATTGAATCATTCATTTGGACTTGCTCCAATGGTACAATTATATTGGGATGCTGCCAACAACAGGCCGGCTGCAAATAATCCGTGGTTCAATCCGGTTCAGAAGCATGCATTCAATGTTGGCTATGACATGAACCATGAAAGCCTGGCCACACGCTATTTTGTGAGCAGGGTCGTAGAACACTGGCTGGTTAATTTTAAGGTGGACGGTTTTCGTTTCGATCTTTCAAAAGGATTTACGCAAACGCAAACGTGCGATGCAAACGGTGCAAATTGTAATGTTGGCGCATGGGGTAATTATGATGCCAGCCGTATTGCTATATGGAAAAGATATTATGATACGCTTCAGTTAAAATCTCCGGGCTCATATGCGATATTGGAACACTTCGCAGACAACAGCGAAGAGATAGAACTTTCAAATTATGGCATGATGCTTTGGGGAAATTTGAATAATGCCTACAATGAAGCGTCTATGGGCTTTGTTGCCACATCAAATTTTGATTACGGGATCCATACGCAAAGAGGCTGGACAAACCCATTCCTGGTAACTTATATGGAAAGCCATGATGAAGAAAGGCTGATGTATAAGAATCTCAATTTTGGAAATAGTGCAGGAACTTATAACACCCGCACCCTGGCAACTGCATTGAAAAGAATGGAAATGAACGGTGCATTCTTCTTTACAATACCGGGTCCGAAAATGATCTGGGAATTTGAAGAACTGGGATATGATTTCTCCATCAACTATTGTGAGAATGGAACCATCAATTCAAATTGCCGGGTTGATCCCAAGCCCATCCACTGGGAATACAAGCTTGATGCAAACCGTGCAAGATTATACGATGTATATAGTGCACTCATAAAGTTGCGGAAGAATGCTGTATACGGCAACCTGTTCACCTCAAGCAATATTTCTTACAATCTAGCCGGGGCTTTTAAATGGCTAAAAGTTACGCAAGGCGCAACACACCTTGTTTCTATTGGAAACTTTGACGTTGTAACACAAACAGGGTCCGTTACATTTCCAACTGCGGGAACTTGGTATGATTATTTATCCGGGGCAACGATCACTGCAACCGGTGCAAGCCAATCCTTCACATTGCAACCAGGTGAATACCATGTTTACCTGAACCAGCTTGTTCCTATTCCTGTTACATTTATCAATTTCAGTGGAAGGGGTTCTGCAAATACAAATATATTAAACTGGACCGTTAACAACGAGCAGATTATAACCACTTACATTGTTGAAAGAAGTACTGATGGCAGAACATTCACTGCTGCAGGTAACGTAACAGCAACGCATAGCAGCAACTATATTTTCACAGATGACGTTAGCGCTGTGAATGCAAATATTTATTATTACAGGCTGAAAAGCGTTGATGCTGATGGCAATTTTAAATATAGCGCTGTAGTAAAGATCAGCAGGTCGGTGAAAGGATGGCTTGCTGAAGCAACACCGAATCCATACACAGAAAATATAAAGCTGAATATTGAATCGCTGGTAAAAGACAATGCTACCATTAGCATGACTGACATTAGCGGAAAACAATTATTCACTGAAAACGTATCACTGTCAGCAGGTAACAATGCATTCGAGATCCGGAAGGCGGCCGGCCTTTCAAAAGGCGTTTATATGTTAAGGATATATGCATCCGGGCAATCACAGAACATTAAGATCGTAAAAGGAAATTAATAAAAAATATACCCGGTAAGATACTGGTAATAACTATTAATAATAAAGAGCCGGAAAACAGTTGGGTTTATCCTTTCTTGTTTTTTGTGCAACATTCTTATACCCTTAACCATTTGCATGTCACTAACACTGGGAAATCAGAAAAGTATAAAGACGCTTAAAACGATACAGCACGAAGTTGAGACGATCAACAGGATCGCTTTGTCTGTTGATTGCGTGATCTTTGGCTTCGACGAGAATAAGCTAAAAGTATTGCTGATCAGGAGCGATCTGAAAAAATTTCAAAGCAAATGGTCGTTACTCGGCGACCTTATACATGTGAATGAGGACCTTGATGCCGCTGCATATAGAATATTAAGGCAGCGTACAGGCTTAAAAGACGTTTACCTGGAACAGGTGGAAACATTTGGAAATATTAACAGGCATCCTGCCGGAAGAGTTGTTACCGTTGCATATTGCTCCCTGATCAACATCCAGCACCATAAGTTGAATATATTTGAGAACGAATTGCATTGGCATGATATCAATAATGTGACTGATCTTGCCTTTGACCACCAGCAAATATTTGATACCTGTTACCGCCGCCTTCAAAAAAGAATACAGGAACATCCGCTTGGATTTAACCTGTTGCCAAAAAAATTCTCCCTGAGAGAATTGCAAAACCTTTATGAAGCGATACTCGGTACTAAAATGGACAGGAGGAATTTCAGGAAAAAATTCTTTGCCATGGACTTTTTGATCGACCTCGATGAGATAGAGCAAGATGTTCCGCACCGTCCCGGCAAACTATATAAATTCAATTACGATAAGTACGAAAAAAAGAAGAAAAAATGGGTAGGTATTGATTTCTAATTTCAATAAGTTAAAGCAGCAAAATGCTTATATTTTTGGTCTTAAACAGTGAGACAATGACGATTGGAAATACTGTTAAACCCTTTGCCAGGAACGGTTAAAAATATATTAACAAAATATTATTATTTCATCAAAAAGGGTTAATTTGTGTAATTCTTACACATTGCTTTGCGTAAAATTTACACACTGCTTATATTTAAACATTAAATCGATCAATAACTAATGAGAAAGAAAATGCTTAAAATTTCAAAAACTGTTTCGGTTGCATTCTTTTTTGTGCTAACCGTACTTTCTGCGCAGGCACAGAATGTAATTACCGGTAACGTAACAGATTCAAAGAATGCCGGCGTCTCAAATGTAACGGTCACGGTAAAGGGTACAAGGGTATCAGTCCAAACCGGCACCGATGGCTCCTTCCGCGTCAGTGCGCCGGAGAACGCTTCCACACTGATTTTTACTTCAGTTGGATTTGCGCCTCAGGAAGTTTCTATCGGTGGCAGAAATGCTATTTCTGTTAGCCTTGTTCAAGCAGATCAAAAGCTTGATGAGGTTGTTGTGGTAGCATATGGAACAAGAAGAAAATCTGATCTCACCGGGGCTGTTACCCAGGTAAATGCCAAAGACTTTCAGAAAGGAAATATTAATTCATCTGAACAGCTTCTCCAGGGTAAAGTAGCCGGACTGGAAATTACCACAAATGGTGGTGAAGCCGGCGGTGGTAGCAGGATCCGTATACGCGGAGGTGCATCTCTTAATGCCAGCAACAATCCCTTATTTGTAATAGACGGTGTTCCGGTAAGCAACGATGGAGTTTCCGGGTCAACAAACCTTTTAAACACCATTAACCCTGATGATATTGAATCCATCTCCGTACTTAAGGATGCATCAGCTACGGCCTTATATGGTTCAAGAGCGTCAAACGGGGTAATCATAATTACCACTAAAAAAGGTGGCCGGGGTGAACCAAGGTATAATTTTAATACCCAGGTATCTCTTTCACGTGTTGCTGAAAATTCTTATGTAGATGTTTTTAGCGCTGATGAGATCAGGAATATTGTAAATTCTCAATCTGCAACTTCAGGAAATAATACTTATAAAAATCTTTTGGGAAAGGCTAATACCGATTGGCAAAAACAAATTTATCGCAATGCATACAGCAGTTCAAGTAGTCTGAGCATTGCCGGTAGCATGAATTCAAAAGCAATTAATATCCCTTACCGGGTATCTGTTGGTTACGTTTACCAGGAAGGCATATTGTTAACCAATAAGTTCGACAGGTTCTCATCAGCTGTCAATCTTTCTCCGAAATTTTTTAATGACCTTTTATCAGTAAATGTAAATTTCAAATATAGCCTTACTAAAAATCGCTTCGCTGATGGAGGTGCAGTAGGTTCTGCAGTTGCGATGGACCCTACCCAATATGTAATTAACAATAATCCAAAAACAGGTGGTTATTATGAGTGGATGTCGGGTGGCGCTCCAATTGCCCTGGCAACCCGTAACCCTGTGGCTTTATTGAACCTGAGAAATAACAATTCAAAGGTTAACCGTATTTTAGGAAACGTACAATTAGATTACAAACTTCATTTCCTCCCGGACCTACACCTCCAGGTAAACCTTGGATTGGATAATTCAAGTGGTAACGGAGATGATGTGATAGATTCTTCACTTGCTACCAATTATCTTACAAAAGGAAAAAGAACCCATTATGCACAAAAGCAAAAAAGTCAACTTGCAGATGTTGCATTGTTTTATGAAAAAAGCCTGGGAAAGGGAAATAAAATAGACCTTCTGGTAGGTCATACTTACCAGGATTTCACAACTGAGGTTACCAACTTTAATTCGTATGGCTTAGATAACCAAATTATCCCCCCATTGGCTTATTCAACAGACCAACCGAAGTATGCCCTGGAAGGTTACTTAGGTAGAATTAATATCACCTTGATGGATAAATTCTTACTTACAGGTTCTATGCGCAGGGATGCGAGTTCTAAATTTTCCGAGGAGAACAGGGTAGGTTATTTCCCTGCCGGGGCAGCAGCCATTAAAATGAAAGAAATATTCTTCAGGAACAGCAATCTCGTATCTGAACTGAAATTACGTTTTGGATGGGGTGTAACCGGCCAGCAGGATGGTATAGACTACTATTACTATCAGCCTATTTATTATGGCGGCAATTCCGCTGCTCAATACCAATTCGGGAATACTTTTATCAACACCTTGAGGCCAAGCCAGTATAACAGTGATCTTAAATGGGAACAAACAACCACTACCAATTTAGGACTTGATTTCGGTTTCTTTAAAAACAGGTTGAGTGGTTCAGTAGAAGTATACCAGAAAAAAACAGAAGACCTTTTAAGCGTAATACCTGTTGCCCTTGGTGCAAGTTTCGGAATCGATCAATTGCGGAACGTAGGAAATGTTGAGAACAAAGGTGTTGAGATAATGATCAATACCAATATTGTTAGAAAGCGTAACCTAAGCTGGGATTTTGGTTTTAATGTAACCTACAATGAATCCAAGATCACAAACCTGTTTAGGGCTACATCTAATTTTAAAGGATCTGATGTTAGCGGAATAAGCGGCGGTACAGGAAACTACGTTGGAAAATTCGCCATTGGTTATGCTCCATTTGCATATTATGTATACAAACAAGTTTATGACCGGGAGTCGGGCAGGCCTATCGAAGGTTTATATGAAGATATTAACAGGGACGGTAAAGTTGATGCAGATGATCGCTATTTGTATAAGAAACCAGCCGCAGATTTCTTTTATGGCTTAAACACAACGATCTCTTACAAGAAATTTAGCGTAGGTTTATCCGGACATGGAACGATTGGTAATTACCTTTATAATAATTATAACTCTGGTAATGGTGTCTTGAATTCTATTCAGAACCCATTGGTATTTACCAATAACGGATCTAAAGATTACCTGAATTCCGGATTTACAAACAATCAATACCAGTCTGACTATTATATCGAAAATGCGTCCTTCTTCAGGTTAGATAATATCAACCTTGGATACAATTTCGGCAACGCAATTGGCAATAAAACGACCCTGCGTTTATCAGCAAATGTTCAAAACGTTTTTGTAATAACAAAATACAAAGGAACAGATCCTGAAAACTCAAGTTCAACTGGTGTAGACAACAACATTTATCCACGCCCAAGAATTTATTCTATCGGTGCAAACCTGGACTTTTAAAAATAAAATACTTTATATGAAAAATAAGATAATCAACTCATTCATCATTGCTTCGATGCTTACGTTTTTAATTGCATCGTGCGCCAAAAAACTGGATATAGTACCGGGAGTTGGACAAGCTCCAGTAGATGCATACGCTACGGCTGATGGATACAAATCTGTTCTCGCAAAAATTTATGCAACCCTCGCGATATCGGGAAACCAGGGGCCTGCAGGAAGCCCTGATATTGGCGGTGGCCTCGATGAAGGTTCCCAGATATCCTTTATCAGGATGTATTTCAATTGCCAGGAATTACCCACAGACGAAGCAATTGTTTCCTGGAATGATGAGACCATTCATGATTTTCACGATTTAAAATGGACAAGCAGCGATAAATTCCTTAAGGGGATTTATGCACGTCCGATATATAACATTACGCTTATCAATGAATACATCAGGGAATCTACCGATGCTAAACTCAGTGAAAGAGGAATTACCGGAGCGGATGCTACAGACATTAAGAATTCAGTTGGAGAAGCGAGGTTTATGAGGGCATTCAATTACTGGGTGATGATGGACCTTTTCGGTAAATCAACTTTCATTACTGAAGCTGATGGTATTGGTGCATTCTATCCAAAAGAGATCCCCAGAGATTCTTTGTTCCTGTATATAGAAAGCGAATTGAAAGCGTCAGAATCTTTATTGGCTCCCGCCCGCAGTGCCATATACGGACGTGTAGACCAGGGAGCTGCCTGGGCTTTATTGGCCCGCTTGTACCTGAATGCAGGAGTATATACCGGTACGGATCGTTATGCTGATGCCCAGACCTATTCTAAAAAAGTAATAGATGCAGGTTATAGCCTTGCTCCTAATTACCCTGAATTATTCATGGCAGATAATGATAAACGTGCAAGCGAATTCATCTTTACGATCAATTGCGATGGCTTGCACAGCACTTCCTATGGAAATACAACTTTCCTTATACACGCACCATGTGGAGGAGATGTGAACGATTTTGGACTCACTGCCGGTAATGGCTGGGGAGGTTACAGGGCAACCCAGGGCCTTGCTGATAAATTTACAGACCTTACAGGAGCTACTGATCAAAGAGCTTTGTTCACCACATCCCAATTTGGTACAAGCCCTTCACAACTATTAATTCCTGATCCAAGCGATTTCGCAAATGGATTGCATGTTGCCAAGTACAGGAACATCAGGTCTGATGGTGCCCCGGTTTCTGATGCTACAAAATATTTTTCTGATATCGACTTCCCTGTTTTCCGTTTGCCTGAAATGTATTTTATTTATGCAGAATCAATGATACGAAATGGTGGCAGTCCTGACATCACCTCACTGGGTTATATTAACCAGGTTCGTCAAAGGGCTTATGGAAATACTACCGGTGATATCACACTAAGTGATCTTAACCTTAATTTTCTTTTGGATGAAAGAGCCAGGGAATTGTACTGGGAAGGACACAGGAGGACAGACTTAATTCGGTACGGTCTATTAACCACGGGAACTTATTTATGGCCATGGAAAGGTGGTGTTCAAAACGGAACTGCCAAAGAAGATAAGTATAATATTTTCCCCATTCCTGCTGTTAACCTCACATCAAATCCTAATCTTACCCAGAATACGGGCTATTAATTTATACGTAAATTTTCAACAATGAAAAAAATATTAAAATACCTGCTCTTTCTTCCGATAATAACACTATTATGGTCATGTGAAAAAGATGAGAACAAAGACTTTTTTGAAGGGGGTACTCCTCCAACACTTTCTGCTTCATCAACAGATCCGTTGGTTCTAACGATCGCTGAAAAAGATAATCCTGCCTTTACTTTATCGTGGACAAACCCTGACTATAAGTTCACAACAGGGCTGAGCTCGCAGAATGTTACCTACACGATACAGATTGATACAACTGGCTCAAACTTTACAAATCCTGCTATTGCAGAGATAGCCGTTCCAAATGATCTTTCCAAAACGCTAAAGGTGGGAGAGATCAACAGTAAACTGCTAGCGTTGAACTTAGCAGAGGATATGCCACATGTGGTGGAAATGAGGATCAAGGCAAGCCTTTCAGGGGGTGCTGGAGTATTATATTCTAATGTTATTCAAAAGACGATTACGCCATACCTGGATGTATTATACCCGGTTCCTACAAGTCTTTATATCACCGGGGCTGCTACTCCAGCAAGCTGGCAGTGTGGCTGCGGGGAGCCGGAATTACTTTCGCAAAAATTCACAAAGGTCAGCTCATCCAAATTTGAGATCACCATCCAGTTAAATGGTAACAGTTCTTATTTATTCATACCCGTGTATGGCAGTTGGGCTGCAAAATATGGTGGAACGGGAGCAAACAATAGCAATAATCCAAACGGCGATAACTTTAAGCCTAATGGAGGCGATATGATCTCTCCTGCTGCAAGCGGCTTGTACAAGATCACCGTTGATTTCAAAACCGGAAAATTTACGGTAGTCCCTTAATACTTAATAAAACATCTATAAAAATTGATTATGAAAAAATTTATAAAAATATTTCTTGCAACTGCAGCAATCATCTTTCTGTATACTGCCTGCCATAAAGTAGATGATCTTCCAAGCTATGGAAACGGATCAGCAGTTCAGCTATCCAGCTCCGTTAGTTCAGTAGCTGCCGCACCGGCTGATTCAAACACCAACGTAGTTGCTTTTTCATGGACCGATCCGAAATATGCACAGGATCCGTCTTTGTACAAATTCGTGATAGAAATTGATTCAGCTACCAGAAATTTCACACAGGAATCAACTATAACCGTAGTTGGAAAACTATCGGATACGCTTACTGCAAAGCAATTAAATACCATCCTATTGGGATTTGGTTTTTCTTTCAACGTTCAATATACTATTGATGTAAGAGTGACCTCTTCTTACGGAAATAACAATGAGCAGTATAAATCAAATACCATCCAATTGCAGGTTACACCATACAAGGTGCCTCCAAAAATTGAATTGCCCGCTTCAGGAAAATTATTTCTTGTTGGAGATGCCAGCCAGGGTGGATGGAATAATCCTGTTCCGGTACCAACACAGGAACTTGCAAGGCTTGACGAAACAACTTTTGCCGGAGTGTTTGACCTGATAGGAGGCAAACAATACCTGCTTCTTCCCGTCAACGGAGATTGGACCCATAAATATTCTGTTGCAACAAATACGATCCCGGGCCTTGATGCAGGTGGTGATTTTGGTTATGACCAACCTGATAATTTTCCTGGCCCTGCAACCTCCGGTATGTATCTTATAATTGTAAACTTTCAGACGGGAAAATTCACCGTATCACCTTACACAGGCCCGCCCATACCTGCTACTTTATTTATGGTGGGTAGTGCAACCCCGGGAGGATGGAATAACCCTGTTCCAACGCCATCACAGGAATTTACACGCTTAAATTCAGTAGAATTTGAAATAAGCAGCATTCCTCTTGCAGCTGCAAGTGAATATTTATTATTGCCAGTTAATGGTGACTGGACACATAAGTATTCTGTTCCCGGTACATTTACCGGAACTCCATTGTTAGGTTATTTTGGTTATGATCTAAGCAACAATATTCCTGGTCCTGCTATAGCGGGAGATTATAAAGTGAATATAAATTTTGCTGTGAAAGATCCTGAGGTTCAGGCAGGCCAGTTTGCAAGGTTTACCTTAACGAAATTATAGATTGAAATATGTTTCTCAATAAGAACCGGCTTTTAACAGCCGGTTTTTTTATTCCACCTTTTACATTAAATTCATTAGAACAAATAAGCAAGAAAGATGATCCATTCTATAAGGTTGAAAATTCTGATTTGCGTTACACTATTATTAGTCAATGCGAGTTTGTTCGCCCAATCACCTGTAAAGGACATTGGCAATGTTTCCAATGTAAAAATTTCCGGAGGAGTAGTAAACATTATTACTGAAAATGCCTTCGCTGATATAACAATTTATAATGCAAACATAATACGCGTAAGAATTGATAAGCAAAAAATGAAGTATGACCTGTCATATGCAGTTGTTCAGGAACCTGCAAAAACCAATGCCCGTATAATTGATGAAACGGCCCAGGTTACGATAACAACTGACTCGCTTAAAGTATTGATCACAAAAGAACCATTTTCCCTTGCGTTTTATACTCCTGGCGGGAAGCTCATAAATGAAGATGAAAAAGGCCTTCATACTTCATGGGTTGGCGATGAAGTGACCAGCTACCGTCACATGCAGGAAAATGAAAGATTCATTGGGCTTGGTGAAAAGACGGGAAACCTTGATCGTCACGGAAATGGGTACACGAACTGGAATACGGATGCTTATGGTTATGCTACGGGGCAAGATCCGATATATTCAAGCGTTCCGTTTTACATTGGCATTCATCATGATATCAACTATGGGATCTTCCTGGACAATACTTACCAGACAGATTTTAATTTCGGAGCAAGCAATGACCGCTTTTCTTCCTTTGGCGCACGCAACGGTGAAATGAATTATTATTTTATTTACCACGACAACGTGCAGGGAATAATCAAGGCATACACCTGGCTCACCGGCAGGATGAAATTGCCCCCATTGTGGAGCCTTGGATACCAACAGAACCGTTATACTTATTATCCCGATACCGAAGTAATTCGCATTGCAGAAACTTTGAGAGAGAAAAAGATCCCTGCAGATGGGATAACACTAGATATACATTATATGGACAGGTATCAATTGTTCACATGGGATAAGCAACGCTTCCCGGATCCAAAAAAAATGACTTCGAGATTGAAGGCGCTTGGATTTGAAACAACTGTCATAGTTGATCCGGGTATAAAAATAGAACCAGGCGCAGCAGCTTTTGAAAGAGGATTAAAAGAGAACGTTTATATAAAATATTCAGACGGAAAAAATTACGCCGGTCAGGTTTGGCCGGGCTGGTGTTACTTCACCGATTATACCAGTGAAAAAGGAAGGAATTTCTGGAGACGGGAGGTGAAATTCTTTTCAGAAAATGGGGTGAAAGGAATCTGGAATGATATGAATGAGATCGCAACCTGGGGACAGAAAATGAGCACCAATGTGATCTTTGATTTCGAGGGCCATAAGGCTTCACATCTGCAGGCACACAACGTTTATGGATCCCTTATGGCAAGAACAAGCTATGAAGGTGCAAAGGCTGCAACAAATGAAAGGCCTTTCATACTCACAAGAGCAGGATACGCCGGTATGCAGCGCTATACAGCCATATGGACCGGGGATAACCGTTCTGAAGACGATCATATGCTACTTGGAGTACGGCTTTTGAACAGCCTCGGTTTAAGTGGTGTGCCATTTACCGGAATGGATGTCGGTGGATTTATTGGGACCCCTACTCCACAGTTATATGCAAGATGGATCCAGCTTGGTGCATTTACACCTTATTTCAGGAACCACTCTGCACTAAATACAAGATCCGCAGAACCCTGGACCTTTGGAGAAGAAGTAACAGATATCTCCCGTAATTACATTGGCCTGCGCTATAAATTAATGCCATATTTATATTCAACTTTTTATGAAGCAACGCAAAATGGAATGCCTGTTTCCAGGTCACTGGCGATTGAATATACATTTGATCCACAGGTTTACAGATCCACATTTCAAAACCAATTTTTATTTGGCCAATCATTGCTTATCATTCCTTTGGAAAGTGTGACACAATTGGCAAAGATCTATCTACCAAAAGGAAAATGGTATAATTTATACAATGATGAAATACAAGATGGCGACACCGAAAGACTTATAGAAGCTCCTTCAGATAAGTTGCCGGTTTATGTAAAAGAAGGCAGCATTATTCCGATGCAGTCACTTATACAGACAACTGCTGAAATACCCTCTGATACACTATCAATACATATTTATAAAGGAGCCACATTAAATACCTGGCAATATTATGAAGATGACGGCAGGTCCTTTGAAAATGAAAAAGGAGTGTATTACCAACGACAACTTTCATACGATCCCATAAAAAAGAACATTACATTCAGCGAGGTAAATGGGAGCTTTCCCACCAAATTTAAAAATATAATGTTAGTGCTTCATGGTTTCGATCAACTTCAGAACATCACCGTAAACGGAAGCCAGGTTACCCTAAAAAAAGCAGGCATATCAATTCTTAAAGAAATTTCTGCTGCCAGGGCGGCAGATATCAGTAATGTCCTTCAGGCTGTTTTTAAAAATCAGAATAGAGCTATTACGATCGGTTTGTAACTGGTGGTAAGCGTGGCATTCACATCATCATCTTGCTACTTCTTCCAACACATGCCCGACACTTCCGTTGGGCATTTGTATTTTAAGCATAGCGCTTAAGGTTGGAGCCACATCGGTCATGTACACTTCCCTGTTAGTTTTACCGGGTTTTATCTTCCATCCAAACCATATAAGAGGAATGTGCGTATCATAAGTATACATGGTACCGTGCTCAGTGCCGGTTGAAAAAACATCTGTATACTGTGGTTTCAATATGAACTGGATATCTCCACTGCGCTTGTAAAAATATCCTTTCGCAAAAAGCTCTTTTTGTTGCAAGGACATAACAACCTTTTCAAACGCTTCATAGTCAAATACCTGTACTACCTGGTTTTTTTTTCGTAGATGATCTATTATAATAGATTTAATAATAGCCCGGTCCAAACGGGCGGTATCGATCACGGTATTATTAAGATATACCTGGTATTCATAAATTGCTTTCACAACATTATTTACTCCGAACCTGGAGGCGAATAACTGGTTTAATTCCTTTGTAACATCCCAAGAAAATAAGCTGCCTCCGGGTAATTTGTTTTCTTTCATAAAATCCGGGCTTTGTGGTGCACCATGATCGGCACTTAAGAATAACAGGTAATTATTTTTCCCGATTGTCGCATCCAGGTAATTTAAAAACCTTTGAATGTCAAGGTCGAGCCTGAGATACGTATCTTCTACTTCCAAAGAATTAGGGCCAAACCGATGTGCGATATAATCAGTTGAAGAAAGGCTTATACAAAACATATCTGTATGTCCTGTCATACCCAGCTTTTCATTTTGTATCAGCTTCATTGCAAAATCAAGGGTTAATGTATTACCGTAAGGAGATTGCCTGAAAGGCAAATAGTTTTTTCCGATCAATGATCTGTATGAATGCGGGAAAGTTGTTTGAACTTCATGAAACAAGGGCTTCTCATATATTTTATCGTCGGAGGTACTTTGATCATACATTGAACGGTCATAAAATAAATTCCAATCCTTCATCATCATTGAATCGATCTTACGGCTGGTGTTAAATGAGTTAACCCAATTGGGTAGCTGATCCATATAATATGTACTGGTGATCCAGTTTCCAGTACTGTCGTCAAGCCAATAAGAAGCATTGGCGCTATGGCCTGCAGGAAAGATCCCGCCACGGTCTTTTAATGCGAGCCCGAATACACGGCTCTTAAAGTTAGTAGCCAGCCGCAATTCATCGCCTATGGAAGTAACAAGCATATTCTTTGGACTCATCTGCCCCAGGTTTGAAAAACTTCCAACCGTCTTGACCGATCTGTCTTGTGAACAATACATGGCTTTCCCGCTATCTCTTTCAATCCAATCGTTCCCGACAATTCCATTTATCGCCGGCACCGATCCGGTAAACAGGCATGTATGACCAGCTGCGGTGACAGTAGGGAGATATGGAATGAATGTGTTTTCAAAACTGTATCCCTGGAAAAGCAACCGCTTGAATCCGCCGCCGGAATAGTGATCATAATAACGGTAAAGGTAATCCCAGCGCATCTGGTCGATCACTAACCCGATCACAAGTTTTGGCCTTTCGATCTGGGCGTTGGTTGCCCCATACATAAAAAACAAAACAATAGTGAGGAATAGTTTTCGAAACATAATATCGTTTGACCAAAGATAAATGAAGCGGTTAATGATAACACGTTCACATGTTATACAAACGTTATGCATTTTGGGCTCAAAGCCTTAAATTTGCCTGCACACACTTGATTTGTAAGTTATTCTTTAATCCTTAATATTTAATTCCTTAAACAACAATACTGATGGATGTTTTTGAAAAATTGGTAAAAGATGGCGGTCCGATAGGCCAGCATATGGACAGAGCGCATGGCTATTTTACATTCCCAAAGCTTGAGGGTGAATTGGCACCGCGAATGAAATTTCGTGGCAAGGAAATGATCGTGTGGAGCCTTAATAATTATTTGGGCCTTGTGAATCATCCGGAGGTAAGAAAAGTGGATGCGGACGCTGCAAAAAAGTATGGAATGGGCAATCCAATGGGTGCAAGAATGATGAGTGGAAATACTTCTATGCATGAAGAGCTTGAAAAGGTGATAAGCAAATTTGTTAGCAGGGAAGACACGATGCTGTTGAATTTCGGATACCAGGGCATCATGAGCTGCATTGATGCATTGGTGAATCGCCGTGATGTGATCGTATATGATGCAGAAGCACATGCATGCATCGTGGATGGAGTTCGTTTACATATGGGTAACCGTTATGCATTTAAACACAATGATATCGAGGACTGTGAAAAGCAGCTGCAGCGTGCAACGGAGCTTGCCACAAAGAATGGTGGTGGCATATTATTAATAACAGAAGGTGTGTTTGGAATGGATGGTGAGCAAGGTATACTGAAAGAGATAACAGCATTAAAGAAAAAATATGAATTCAGAATTTTAATTGATGATGCTCACGGTTTCGGCTACATGGGACCAACCGGGGCCGGGGCTGATGAAGCCCAGGATTGCCAGGAAGATATTGATCTTTATTTCAGCACATTTGTAAAAAGTATGGGAAGTATTGGTGCATTTATTAGCGGGCCCAAAAATGTATTGAAATATTTAAGGTACAATGTACGCAGCCAGATCTTTGCTAAAAGCCTGCCCCTGCTCATTGTAGATGGAATGATCACAAGAATGCAAATGCTGAAAACAATGCCTGAGCTACGCCAAAAACTTTGGAATAATGTAAAACGGCTGCAGTTGGGATTGACAGAAAAAGGTTTTGATATTGGCAATACCAATAGCCCCGTGACACCAGTATACATGAAAGGTGACTTACCAGAAGCAACTGCAATGGTTATGGATCTACGCGAAAATCATCACATTTTCTGCAGCATAGTTGTGTATCCTGTTATACCAAAAGGAGATATCATTTATCGCCTCATACCAACAGCCCGGCATAGTGATGAGGACATCGACGCAACTCTAAAAGCTTTTGAAACGGTAAAGAAAAAACTTGACGCGGGGGAATATAAAGGGGATAAAATACCTGATATGGCGGATATATAATAATTATATTTTGCTCAATGCTCTTCAATCCTTTACTTTGCATTACATAAATGAAACAAATCATAAACATACATCATCATCATACTTCCCCAATGGGTAAGCTATGTTGATTTGTATCTGATCATAAACAAATTAAAAAAAGGCTTACTACGGTAGGCCTTTTTTTATGGATATAACTCAAAACTCTAAAATAAAAAAAATATGTTGACAATAGCAGTACAAAAATCAGGAAGACTCTACGATGAGTCAGTGAGATTACTAAATGATTGTGGTATCTCCATAAATAATGGGCAGAAAAAATTAAAGACACTTGCAGATAATTTCCCGTTGCAGATCTACTTTTTAAGAGACGACGACATTCCGCAATAT
>JBDSDG010000078.1:0-21314 GCA_039920685.1 Ferruginibacter sp. | reverse complement strand
ATTCAGAGTGCTCAATACGTGTTGTTCTAATTCCTGGTCACTTAAAATTTCCGGAATAAAAGTTTCCCCGGTCACTTTTTCATACAGTTCGATATATCGCCCGCTGATAGTGTGGATCCACTCCTTGCTCATCCCCGGGATTGTCTGTCCTTCCTTTCCCATAAAATTATTTTCAATAAGCCACTCTCTTACAAATTCTTTGCTCAGCTGTTTTTGCCTTTCATTTTTTTGTTGTCTTTCTTCAAATCCTTCCACATAAAAATAGCGGGAAGAATCCGGGGTATGGATCTCATCCATAAGATAAATATCATCCCCGATCTTTCCGAATTCATATTTTGTATCAACCAATATCAATCCCCGGCGGGCAGCGAGTTGTTTTCCTCTTTCAAACAACCTCAATGTGTATGATGATAATTTTTCCCATTCCGGGATGGATGCCAGGTGTTGTTCAATGATCTGTTCCTTGCTGATGTCTTCGTCATGCCCTTCAGAAGCTTTTGTTGACGGAGTAATTATAGGTTCCGGGAAAGGATCATTTTCCTTCATTCCTTTCGGCATTTGAATACCACATAAGATCCGTTTGCCGGAATCATATGTTCTCCATGCGTGCCCGGTAAGGTTTCCGCGGACAACCATTTCGATCCGGAAAGGCTCACATTTTTTTCCAATACTTATTGTAGGTGCAGGAACATCCAATAACCAGTTTGGGCAAATATCTTCGGTAGCCCGAAGCATGTATGCTGCAACCTGGTTCAGAACCTGTCCTTTGAAAGGGATCGGATGTGGCAATACAACATCAAATGCTGATATCCGGTTGCTCGCAATCATGACCAAAAATTCATCGCGGATGGTATAGACATCCCTGACTTTGCCTTTATAAAAATCTGTTTGATCCGGAAATTGAAAATGAGCCATCAGCTAAAGTAATCTCATCACACCAAAATTTCTGTGTTTCAATGTTCTAAGATTTCAACACCGGGTTTAAAACTAAATTTTATTACCAAAATAAGTATTCTTATTTTGCCCAATATTTACAACCTAAACAATGCGATATGAGAAAAGTTACATGCTATTTGGTCGCTTTTTTATTCACTAATATTTTAACTATTACAGCCTTTGCACAAGATGCCACTATCGGCGGTAATGTTAGAAATAGCAATACTAAAGAAGCTGCCGGTGCTGTTTCTATTACCATCAAGGGTTCAGATGCCGGAACATTTACAGATGATAAAGGCAATTTTAAAGTTGCTGTAAAAAGCCTTCCGGTTACATTGTTGATCTCTTCTGTTGGCTATGAAATGCAGGAAGTTGTAGTATCAGGTACAACACCTGTTGAAATCGAGTTTAAACCTACCGCCGCACTGGGACAAGAGATCATTGTTGCAGCCAATAGGGTGCCGCAACGGATCATGGAATCACCAGTATCAATTGAAAGGGTTAATGCCTCAGCCATTCGTTCTTCACCGGTTGCAAGTTTTTATGATGTAGTCACAAACCTTAAAGGTGTAGACGTAACAACATCTTCCCTGACTTTTAAAACACCTACAACACGTGGATTTAATTCCAGTGGTAATACCCGGTTCAATCAATTGGTTGATGGAATGGATAACCAGGCGCCCGGGCTTAATTTTTCTGTTGGAGCTATCATTGGTTTAAGTGAATTAGATGTTGACAATATTGAATTGCTATCCGGAGCCTCGTCTGCACTATATGGTCCGGGTGGAATGAACGGTACGTTATTAATGACAAGTAAAAACCCTTTTAAATACCAGGGGCTTTCCGTTCTAATTAAAGAAGGTATCATGCATACCGATGCCAAACAGCGTGACGCATCTGCTTATCACAATTGGAATGTAAGATGGGGAAAAAAAGTATCAGAAAAATTTGCGTTCAAAATAAACATGGAGCTGATAGATGCGAAAGACTGGCAGGGAACTGATTACCGTAACTACAGCCGTACTGGTACAACTGGTTCTGTAATTCCCGGCGACAGAAAAACTGATCCAAATTATGATGGTATCAATGTTTATGGAGATGAGACGTCAATTGATATCCGTGCGTTTTTTGCAGGTATTGCTGCTGGTCTTCCGGGTGCAGCGGATTTCATAAATGCGAACGGATTGCTAGCTACACCACAAAATGTTTCTCGTACAGGATATACAGAAAAAGAATTATTAAATCCAAACACGGTAAATTATAAGATCGCCGGATCACTCCATTACAAGATCACGGAAATGACGGAAGCAATATTGGCCGCATATTGGGGAACAGGAAATACTGTGTATACTGGGAGTGACCGATACTCTTTTAAGGATTTTAAAATGGGGCAATATAAAATTGAATTAAATAATCCTAACTGGTCTTTGCGTGGATATACTACGCAGGAGAATGCAGGTGAATCATATAATGCAACTGCAACCACACGATTGTTCAATGAATCATGGAAAAAATCCGTAACAACTGATGCCGCCGGAAATCCAACACCAAAACCAACGGATTGGTACATACAATATGCTTTTTCATACTTAAGCAACCTGATGAATGGAATGACGGCTTATGATGCGCAGCAGGCATCGCGGGCCTATGCTGATATTGGAAGGCCGGCTGCAGGATCTTCAACATTCGTAAACTCGTATGATGCCATTCGCAAAAAACCGATCTCTCAGAACGGGGGATTGTTATTAGATCAGTCTGATCTTTATGCTATAGAAGGTAACCTTAGTCTTACTCCATATACAAAAGCCTTCGCCGATATTCTAGTTGGTGCCAATTACAAAAAGTATATATTAAATTCACAAGGAACATTATTTGCCGATTCGAATGGCGCAATTGGGCTTGCGCAATATGGAGCGTATATCCAGGCAAGCCGGCAATTGATGAACCGACTTAATCTCACTGTTTCTGGCAGGTATGATAAAGCAGATAATTTTAAAGGACAGTTTACACCGAGAGTTACAGCATTGGTAAAAGTTGCAAAAGACAATAATGTCCGCTTATCATATCAAACTGCCTATCGTTTTCCAAGTAATCAGCAGCAATACATCAATTTGCAGGTTGGAAGCACCCGACTTGTGGGAAGCGATCCTTCGTTCGCAACATATTTAAATTTTGCCGGAAATCCTTTATATGAAGCAAAAAGCGTATTGGCAGGTACACCGCAAATTTACACGCCAAAGGAGGTAAAGCCCGAGGCTGTGAGTTCATTTGAATTAGGGTATAAAGGGTTGCTGATGCAAAGCCGTTTGTTGATAGACATTTATGGATACTATGGACAGTACCAAGATTTCCTTGGTCGCATAAATACCATACAAACTACTACTGGTAATGCCGCAGATATCACTGATCCCTCTAAAAGGAGAAACATTTCCGTGCCATTAAATACACCCGATAAAGTGAAAACATATGGTTTTGGAATTGGCTTCGATTACAGGCTTCCAATGAACTTTTCTTTTGCAGCAAACCTTGCTTCGGACGTATTGAAAGATGTTCCTGAAAACTTTGTCGCCTATTTCAATGCGCCTAAATATAAAACGAATATTTCCCTGGGTAATTCCGGTTTCGGTCCGGCGAAAAGGCTTGGATTTAATATAACTTATCGTTGGCAGGATGAATTATATTACCAGGGAGATTTTGCAAATGGAAATATACCATCAGTACAAACAGTAGACGCACAGATAAGTTTAAAGTTTCCAAAGGCAAATAAATCCATTTTAAAATTAGGTGCAACAAATTTGCTGAACCAATATTATTATAACGCTGTCGGTAACTCGCAGATCGGTGGATTATACTTTGTGAGCTTTGGATATAATATTTATTAATTGTTGTTATCCAATTATTTAAAAAAAAGTAAAAATTACCATAATGAAAAAATTCAATTATAAAATCAGGTATAGCTTCTTTGCGATATTAACGAGTATGATCTTCCTGGCTTCCTGCAATAAGGACATGGAGGAATTTCCGGCTATTCCAACTCCGGTATACCCTACAGGTGATGGCGTTGCCGCAACATTGGCAGCTAATCCCAATTATAGCTTCTACAGCGCAATGATCACACGTGCCGGGTTGACATCATCCTTGAATGATCTAACGAAAACGTTTACACTTTTTGCAACCGACAATAATGGGATGAAGTTGTTTGTATCAGCGGCTTCCGGTGGAGCTATTACACCAGGTGATCCTGACCCTGTTTTTTTAGGTTTTATCTCTGCAGTTTTACCGGTAGCAAGTGCACAGGCGATCATTCAATACAATACGATCGGGCAAAAATTTACTGCCGCTTCCTTTGCATCGCCGTTTCCAAATTACCCGATCACTACGCAGATCGTTTTAGATCCAACTCAGCCTTTTGTTAGAATGCCGATCTTTCCTGACCTAGGAACGCCATATTCTTATGTAAATACACTTCCGTTAATTGCAACTGATATGATGGCAGCTAATGGAGTGATCCACACCACTTATTCAATTGTTGCACCCCTACCAGGTAGTCCCCTGATCACATTAAAGACGCTCATCGATACAAGTTCAGAACTCACTTATTTTAAAGCAGCCATAGCACGTGCGGATAGTGGACAGGTAGGAATTAGCGGTGTAGGACCATACGGATTGAGATTTGATTCTTTGATGAATTATCCTATTACAAACATGACTGTACTTGCGCCGAACAATGCAGCATGCCAGATCTTGATCTTCGGCGTTGTGTATTCAACACTTCTTTCGCAAGGCGTGCCAATGGGGACAGCTGCGGCTACAGCAACGGCAGTAGCATCTTCACCGGCCGGTTTCAATGCTTTGCCCGTTGCAACTGTGAGAGGAGTGGTGGCTTACCATATACTTGCTTCCAATAATACCGGTTCATACAAGCCAGATATCAGGGCATTCTCAGTTAATTTTTCCTCGGCCCCCGGAGAATTTGCTAAAACGTTGGTCAATGGTTCCGTAGCAGCTCATCCCGGTGTTATGGCGCAGGCCACGTTCACCGGTCCATTTGTTACTGCTTTAAAATTTACTGGTCTGGGCACATTTCCTCCAGGTGGTGCTCCATATAGTGGTCCGGCAGCAAACGCAACTTCATGGGATAAAATGGCTCTAAATGGCGTACTACATGTAATAGACGCAGTATTGTTGCCACAATAATTTAACAAAAAAAAGGTTGAATGCTATTGATCTTTCAACAGCATTCAACCTTTTTGTATATTTCAATATTAATATCCGAATTCGGTATCTATCGTTTTTTATCTTATCCCGCATCCCGTATCTAGTATCCGGTATCCGGAATCTAGTATCCTCCTCCTATACATTAAACCTGAAATGCATCACATCACCATCCTGCACCACATATTCTTTTCCTTCTATCCTTAACCTTCCATTTTCCCTGCACGCAGCTTCCGACCTATACTTAATAAAATCATCATAAGATATAACTTCCGCCTTTATAAATCCTTTTTCAAAATCGGTATGGATAACACTTGCAGCCTGCGGTGCTTTCCAGCCGTGATGGATCGTCCAGGCTCTTACTTCCTGTACACCTGCTGTAAAATAAGTAGACAGGTTTAATAGTTTATAGGTTGAATGGATGAGCCTGTCAAGTGCAGGCTCTGTCATTTTATATTCTTCCATGAACATCTGCTTATCCTCCGGATTTTCAAATTCCGCGATCTGGGCTTCAATTGCATTAGTCATTACAATTACCTGGTTGCCTTCGTTCTTGACAGCTTCTATCAGGGCCTCACTGTATTTATTACCGGTATGCATGCTTGCCTCATCTACATTAGCTACATAAAGAATATGCTTATCCGTTAGTAGGAACAGATCAGCAATAGCGAGCTTATCTTCTTTATCTAGTCCTAGTGTAATAATGTTCTTACCTTTTTCCAGGTGGACCTTGCATTTAAAAAGCACGTCCAGCTCAACTTTGGCTTTTGTATCAGTTTTAGAGATCTTCTCTGTGCGCTGTATCTTTTTATCAATGCTCTCCAGGTCTTTCAGCTGCAATTCTGTTTCAATGATCTCTTTATCACTTACAGGATTAATGGGGCCTTCATCCCTTAAAATGTTTTCATCCTCGAAGCAACGTATCACATGGATGATCGCATCCACTTCGCGGATATTCGCCAAAAATTTGTTTCCCAATCCTTCACCTTTGCTTGCTCCGCGAACAAGGCCTGCGATGTCAACGATCTCGATCTGCGTTGGCACGGTACGGTTAGGCTTTACCAGTTCCTCCAGTTTCGAAATGCGTGGATCCGGAACATTCACCAGCCCGATATTAGGTTCAATAGTACAGAACCTGTAATTACTTGCCTGTGCCTTTGCACTATTGCTTACTGCGTTGAACAGTGTTGACTTTCCTACATTCGGTAATCCTACTATTCCTGCTTGTAATGACATATTGAGAATTATGAATTTTGAATGATGAATTAGACTGCAAGTTTTGGGCTTTTAGCTATTAGCCTCAAGACAACTAACAGCTAAAAGCTAACAGCTAACAGCCAACAGCTAAGAACTAACAGCTACCAGCTACCAGCTACCAGCTAACAGCTAACAGCTAACAGCTAACAGCTAACAGCTAACAGCTTTCCCTTTCGCGGGTGCAAAGGTAAGGTTTGACGAGAAACTTCAGAATTGATTATAAAACAGTAATTTGAAAACTGTAAACCGATAAACAAGTAACTAACTCGCTTGACAATAAACCTCAAATTTTATCTTCATGGCATTAAGTCGCATCTGGTCTGCATTCATTATTATAGCGATTATGGTGGCCTGCTTAAGGCTGGTTGTTTCAGATAACAACAAGACCATTTTCAGTACAATGGTTGTTGGAAAGACCGCTGATACTATAAGGATCAGCGAGACTGATACTGCATTGGTACAGAAAGATATCCTCAGATCGCTGGATACCAGCAAAGCATTCCTAGCGGGTGATCTTATAATGGGAAAGGGTTTAGCTGGTAAATTAATGACTTATAGATTACAGAAAGCTGATGGCGTGATCGAAACCTGCAAATCAGCGGTTAATCTTAGTATAGGCCTCATCGGTATCATGGCATTATTCATGGGTTTCATGAGTATCGCTGAAAGAGCAGGAGGGATCAGATTTTTATCAAGAATTATCGGCCCGTTTTTTTCAAAGATATTTCCAGAGATCCCTAAAGGCCATCCTGCCATGGGACATATGATGATGAATTTTTCTGCAAATTTGTTGGGATTGGATAACGCAGCGACTCCATTTGGGATCAAAGCAATGGAAAGTTTGCAGGAGATCAATCCAAACAAAGAAGTGGCTTCCAATCCACAGATCATGTTCCTTTGTCTTCACGCATCCGGATTAACATTGATACCGGTGAGTATCATTGCACTTCGGGCTGCAGCGAGAGCTTCCAACCCCATGGATATTTTTATACCTTGCATGATAGCGACGTTTGTTGCAACAATAGCTGCATTGCTCATCGTTTCTATAAAGCAAAGGATAAATCTTCTTCAACCCGTGATCCTTGGATGGATATTAGGCATATCTGCTTTGATCGCTTTACTGATAGTTTATATCACAAACCTTGACCCCGGCTCCGTTCAAATATTTTCCGGGACTTTAAGTAATGGATTGATCCTGCTTATTTTTTTACTGATCATATTGGGAGCCATTTATAAAAGAACAAATGTTTTCGATGCATTTATCGATGGCGCCAAAGGTGGTTTTGAAACAGCGGTACGGATAATTCCTTACCTCGTTGGAATGCTCGTTGCAATTAGTTTACTCCGAACCAGTGGGACTTTTGATGTTTTGATCAATGGTTTAAAAACGATGTTCGCAGCAATGGGAGCTGACACAAGATTCGTAGAGGGACTGCCAACAGCACTCATCAAGCCTTTCAGCGGCGGCGGTGCTAGAGGAATGATGGTTGATACAATGAAGGCTTATGGGCCGGATTCATTTGCAGGAAGATTGTCTTGCGTGCTTCAGGGATCTTCTGATACCACGTTTTACGTTATTGCGGTGTATTTTGGCGCGGTATCGGTAAAGAATACACGCTATGCTGTTGGAGCAATGCTACTAGCCGATCTTGTTGGTATCATTACGTCGGTTGTGTTGGCGTATTTGTTTTTTGGAGGGTGATGGGAGAAAAGAGGATAACGGATACCAGATACTAGATACCAGATAGGGGATACCGGATGCGGGATACCAGATACTGACTGGGTAATTTATGATTAATAGGAAGTTACAGATCCCGCTAAAAATACCTATACTAAAAACCAGGAAACTAATAACTAAGAACTTGTATTAACTTCAAACCTCAAACTTCAAAAACCTCAAACTTCAAACCTCAAACTCACTTCCCTTCCTCTTCCTCCTCCTCCTGAGATAGACTGGGATTGAACAGATTCACCAGATATTTTGCTTTATAAATACCACGTGAATATTTATTCCCGATCAAAATGATAACAGCATCTTCATCTATCATTCTTATAAAAACTGCATTGCTTCCATGCCACCAGCCATTGTGAAAGATCAGTTTTTTTCCATCAGGATAAATATTCATCCTCCATCCAAGACCATAATTCCTGATGCCCGGCCTTTCGTTGCTATACGGCGAATATGCCTGTTGAAGAATATCCTGATTAAATATCAGGTTTGTACTCAGCGCCCGATCCCACCTCAGAAGATCACGGGGAGTAGTATAAATGTTTTTATCTCCATAAACCGCATCTAAAAAATTCAAAGGTATCAGTCCGCCACGCCAATCATAGCTTAGATTTATCCGTGCCGAATCTGCAGGCGTAAATACAAAGCTACTTTTCATTTGCAACGGTTTGAAAAAGCTGTCCCGCATGAATTGTGGATAGGGAGTACCACTGAGTTTTTCAATGAGTAATGCTAATAATGCATAGTTCGTATTACAATAAGTAAAATGAGTGTTTGGCTTTGAGATATCTTTAATCTGCGCTTTTTTAGAAATAAGCCAATTAAAAACATCCTGGTTGGTCATTGCATATTTTTTATCCCAACCAAGTTCATCCATAAAATACAGGTAATTAGGAAGACCGCTCCTGTGATCTAAAAGATCTCTTACTGTAACCCCTGGATATTTAAAATCAGGAAAGTATTTATTCAATTCATCATCAAGTTGAACCTTTCCATCTTGTACGAGTTTGAGTATCCCCATCGCAGTAAACGTTTTGGAAACAGATGCAATATGGTTCGCTGTGTTGGAATTTATGGTATCTGTTTGTCCAATGTGACCGCAACCGTTGTATTTCTCAAAAATGATGTTACCGCTCTTTGCAACCAGCATGCCACCATTAAAGTTTCCGTAATTAAATACTGAATCGTACCATTGTTGACAACGAATTTTGATCCTGTTAAATTCCGCGGTGCGAAGTGGCTTTGGTGGTGGCAATTTTATAATGCCGGTAGTATCTTCAATTGGTTTAACCTGGTTTGCCTCAGACTTTGATTTACATGAAACAGTTGCAAAAGCTATAAGCAGGATAGAAATACAAATGAAGACATTTTTATTTAATCCATTTGCACCAGTAATGGTTAACCAGTAAAGTGGTTCTATCATAAATTAAAGGCTAAAGAATATATTTGTGCAAAATACCCATAATAATTATGCCAGAGAAAAAAGTTACCAGTTATCCAAAAGAAAAAATTAATATCCTTTTTTTAGAGAATATAAGCGATGTGGCGGTAGGGCAATTTTCAAGATCCGGTTATAGTAATATAAAAAAGATAAATGGCGCGATCAGTGAGGCAGAGTTACTTAAAGAGATCAGGGATGTCCATCTTCTTGGCATAAGAAGCAAAACGCTCATATCTAAAGAGGTATTAAATGCTGCAAAAAAATTACAGGCCATCGGATGTTTTTGTATAGGAGTTAACCAGGTGGATCTTGAAGTAGCAACGTCAAATGGAGTAGCAGTATTCAATGCACCATATAGCAATACAAGAAGTGTTGCTGAATTGGTGATCGGTGCATCTATTTTATTAGTAAGAAAAATAATTGATAAAAATAAAGCGGCGCATGATGGAATATGGATGAAGGATTCCGGTGGTAGTCATGAACTCCGTGGCAAAACCATTGGCATCATTGGCTATGGAAATATCGGAAGCCAGGTTAGTGTCCTGGCGGAGGCATTGGGAATGAAAGTATTATTCTATGATTCAGAAACTAAACTGCCTTTAGGAAACGCTAGCGACAGCAGGTCATTAAAAGAATTGCTGCAATCAAGCGATGTTGTCACACTCCATGTTCCTGAACTAAACACTACCAAGAATCTCATCAATAAGAATAATATAAAGTTCTTTAAGAAGGGAGCTGTTATTATTAACTATGCAAGGGGAGAAGTTGTCGATCTTCAAACACTCCGAAAAGCACTGCTGGCAGGTGATCTTGGAGGTGCTGCCATAGATGTTTTTCCAATCGAGCCGGAAAAGAATGGAGATGCATTTTCAACTATATTGCAGGGTTTGCCAAATGTGCTACTTACCCCACACATTGGCGGTAGTACCCAGGAAGCTCAAAATAATATCGGACTCGACGTAAGCACGAAGCTTTTCAATTATCTCGAAAAAGGGATCAGTACCGGTTCACATACTATTCCGGCACTTGCCCTTCCCCCGCAGGAAGGCGCCCATCGCATACTGCATATACATAATAATGTACCGGGGGTACTAAGCCAGATCAATACAACACTCAGTAAGAATAAGATAAATATTGTTGCCCAATACCTGAAAACCAACGACAATATTGGTTATGTTGTTTTGGATGTTGATAAGAGCCTTAGTAAAAACGCACTTGAATTATTAAAAAGGGTCTCTCATACGATCAAAGTAAGGATCCTCTATTGAAAGGGCTAAAAGTTGGCTTGGTAAATGCGATCCAGGTATTGTAATATGACTATCTTTCTATGTTTTCAGTAATTACTGAAAATAGTGTAACTTGCACTTCAAATATTACAACATGAAAGTGATCATACTTGGTGGAGGATTTGGAGGGTTGAAATTAGCGCGGAAACTCAGTGGCAAAAACGAATTTCAAATAACGCTGATCGATAAATTCAATTACCACCAGTTTCAACCTCTGTTTTACCAGGTGGCTACAGCAGGTTTAGATGCCAGTAACATTTCATTTCCATTGCGGAAGGTATTTCACCATTATAAGAATGTGAAGTATCGGATGGCGGAGGTGCAGGAGATCGTTCCTTCAAAAAATATCGTAAAAACAACCATTGGTGATTATGCATATGACGTGCTTGTAATTGCAACGGGTGCAAATACGAATTTTTTTGGTAATGCTGCCATGGAAGCCAATGCATTCCCGATGAAGAGTACAGTAGAAGCTTTACAACTCCGGCATAAATTATTACACAATTTCGAAGATGCTGTTATTGTGAATGATGAATTTGCATTACAGCGCCTGATGAATATTGTAATAGTTGGCGGTGGACCTACGGGTGTTGAATTGAGCGGTGCCATTGCCGATATGAGGAAATACGTTCTGCCAAAAGATTACCCCGAGCTTGATTTTTCTAAAATGAAGATCTACCTTTTAGAAGGTACGAACCGGACACTCGGTTCCATGAGCGAAAAAAGCAGCAGCGATTCCGGGAAATATTTACAACGGTTAGGCGTAAATGTTTTAAGCAATACTTTGATAAAGGATTACGATGGCAAAACAGCAGTTATGCAAGATGGTTCAAAAATAGAAACGGCTTTGGTCATCTGGGCAGCAGGGATCAAGGGGAATGTTCCTGCCGGGATAGATAAAGAACTTATCGCAAAGGGTAACAGGATAAAGGTTGACAGGCAGTGCAAAGTGCTGGGGTTTAATAATATTTATGCAATTGGAGATGTAGCATACATGGAAGAACCGGCCTGGCCAAAAGGGCAACCCCAGGTTGCGGCCGTTGCAATACAACATGCAGGTGTTCTTGCAAATAACCTGATCAGTCTTTACAATAATGGTGAGGCAAAATTGACTGATTTCGTATATAAGGACAAAGGTTCTATGGCAACGGTGGGTAGAAACCTTGCTGTTGTTGACGTACCAAAACCAAAACTGCATTTTCGCGGATTCTTTGCCTGGCTGATATGGATGTCACTTCACCTCATGCTGATACTTGGTGTGAAAAACCGGTTCTTTGTTTTTATTAACTGGGTTTATAATTATTTCACAAAAGATCAAAACCTTCGGCTAATATTCAGGGAATTTTACCGCGAGCCTAAAGTAAAAATTGAACCTGTTGAGCAAGATATAAAGATCTATGAACAGTCAACGCACTGATCGTAATTTCTGCACATTAGGTAGCTAACACTTTAAATACTTTTTTTGCCCTGCTTTTAAAACCTGCTGTTTGGGAAGGCGATTGATCTTCAATGATAAGTTTCAATTCCGGTATTATCTCCGGGTATATTTTTGATAACCTGGCGAGAACAGTCATTGAATATACTTTAACCGCTAATGCCTCGGTGGGGGATTGAAGAAATTCAAAACAAATATCCATAAGCTGCCCCTGGTATTTTTCCGGGATGTCTATATCCTGTAATAATCTGAGTGAATTTCTTTTTACTGCATTGTGAAGATTTGGTTTTTGTAAGTTCAAAATTAGTTTTTGCCAATGCTTTTTTATAAGCTGCGGATGTTTAATAACGCAATTGCTAATTGGCCATGCCGCTTTTTGAACTACACGGTATTCATCATTCAGGAACAAGCTGAATAATTGATCAAAGTTGGTTTGATGATTACCGATCCAATTAATAATTTTGTTGCACTGGGCCTTTGAATGTTCTTTCAATATTGCTTCCCGTAATTTCATTGTGGTGATCAAAAAAAAATATGCAGACGTTTCATTTGAGAATTATCTTTTCTGCGATGGTATGTGTTGCTTTAAATTCCAATCCCAGCAGTGCGGCAAAAGTTTGTGCAAATTGCATCTGGTACAATTGCGGTGAATCTGAGATCTCACCTTTTTTCCCAATGCCTGGCCCCATTACTGCAAACCAGATCTCGTGAGAATCTTTTACATTTTTATTATGGCTCGTCCATTCTTCTTTCTTTTTATCGCCTCTTCCGTGGTCTGTTGTTATGAATAAGGCTGTTTTATTTCTATAAAATGGGTCAGTTTGTACATATTCCCAAATATCCTTTGTCCATTTATCAACCTGGAATGCAGCATTCAAATAATCCCTGTATTGTCCGCTATGAGCCCATTCATCAGTTTCTCCATAAGAAATATACAGCACTTTTGGTTTTTTCGTTTGTAAGTAATTCATCGCCTGGTAATGTATAAAAACATCCAGGCATTCAGTTTCTCCAAATGGCTTATAAGAATCTTCTGTCATTGCATTGATAAGCATTTCACTTTGAGTAGGCGTTTTACCTCCTGATTTGTCAAAGGCGGACAGAACTGGCATTTTACTTCTTGATTCATTTAATATCCTGTCAAATGCATCCCATGCACAAAATGCGGCAACCTTGTTTTCATATCCTTTCTGTTGATTTATAAATTCAAGTACATTTGTGTGAGGATTCGCCGGGTATTTATTGCTGTTCACCAAAGTATCCGGATTACCGGTAAATATCTCGTTATATCCGGGGTATGAAAACCAATACCTGTTTGCATTGTCTACCTTACTGTTGAGATCGCGATTGCCAAAGATCTGTCCATTCCTTTCTATTGTACTCCATAAAAACGGTAATAATTTTTTTCTCCGTTCTAAAACATTCACATCCCAATACTTTTTATTAAGATCTGTGCTATCACCCTGGTTGAACTTTCCATTATTTGCAATGCTGCTGTCCATCCCTTTAAACACCTCCTGCCATCTAAAACCATCGGTTGTTATGATGATGATATTCTCAACTTTCTGGGAAAAGATATTTGAACAATTAAGCAGCAGGAATAGGGAGTAAAAAATTTTCATATCATAGGTTCATGGAAGTAAGAATGCTTTTAATTTCTTGGATCTCGGTGACATCTACAGTTACGGAATTTAATTCTTCATTCATTTTCTCATTTATAAAAATCATTTTACTTTTTAAAATACTTCGTGCTGAGGTATGAAATTCAATAGCCTTTGTTTTTGTAGCTATGATTTTAATGTTATCGGCTCTTATACCAGATCCGGGCATGATGATGATCCTATCGTTTGCCTGTTCTACAAGTTTACTGATCATTTCTATTCCATCAATTGCATTTGAATGCAGGCCGGAAGTGAGGATTCTCTCAAATCCACATCCTATAATATCCTCCATTGCTGTAAATGGATCATTCACCCTGTCAAATGCCCTATGAAAGGTTACACCCAAAGGATAAGCTAATGCTGCCAATGCCGAAGATCTCTTAATATCAACTGAACCATCGGCCTGCAATATTCCACACACAACACCATCGCAACCGATGTGCTTGCACAGCATTATATCCGTTTTCATTATTTCATATTCATCATCAGAATATAGGAAATCACCACCACGTGGACGGATGATAGCGTAGATTGGAATAGAAAGCTTGTGTCTTGCCGCTTTAATAAATCCATAAGAAGGAGTAGTGCCACCTTCATTTGGTCCGTCGCACAATTCAATTCTATCGGCACCGGCTAGTTGCGCAGCAATGCAGCTATCAACATCAAACCCGATCACTTCCAGCTTTATATTCATGCCGAATTATAAAATGAATTTTGATTCATGAGCTTTGTTTTCACTTTCAGACCTGACTGAAAATACAAAGCCTTTCTGTACAGCATATGCGCCATACTGTCCTTTTTTATTCAGTGCTAAAAATCCAACCTGCAATGTCTTTGCTTTTGCCATATCCCGTTTCACGATCCTTTCAACGGCCTTTTTACATGCCAGTTCCGGGGAATAGCCTTGTCGCATGAATTCTACAACCAGATGGGTTCCACAAATACGTATCACTTCTTCACCCACACCACTACTTGTAGCAGCACCAACCTCATTGTCAACAAATAATCCTGCACCTATGATCGGCGAGTCTCCAACGCGGCCATGTACTTTGAATGCCATTCCACTTGTAGTCACTGCTCCAGACAGGTTATCATTAATATCCAAAGCTATAAGTCCCATGGTATCATGGTTGGGAGATCCATCATCAAAAAAATGTGGTGCGAAAGGCCCATGCCCCTGCTTTGCTTCCATATTTATCACGGGCTTATATTCATTTTTCTTAAGCCACTCCTTGTATGCCTTTTCCGCATCCTCTGATAATTTTCCCTCTTCTTTTATAAATCCATTTTCAATTGCAAACTGTTGCGCACCATTTCCAACGAGCATTATGTGTGGCGTTTTTTCCATCACCTTCCGTGCGACGGATATGGGGTGTTTTATTTGTTCAAGACCGGCAACAGCACCGCAATTCGAATGTTCATCCATAATACATGCATCAAGTGTCACAATACCATCGCGGTCTGGATAACCTCCAAGTCCTACGCAGCAATTAAACTGGTCTTCAATATGGATGGCGCCGTTTTCCACCGCATCCAGGGACCGGCCATTGGATGATAATATTTTCCAGGCTTCTGCATTTACAGTCATTCCTGAATCCCAGGTTGAGACGACGATCGGCTTTATCGCGCTTGCCAGACCGCTAGTATACCGGTTATTCACCGACATTACCGGCGGCAACATGGCTGTAAGCTTTAAAAACTTTCTTCTTTTCATAATAGTATGACGCCTTGCAGGAAATGTCAGAGGTTTTCTGTGTTATTTATTATGGTATTTTGAAACCTCCAGTCATTGAAACGGATCACTGAATCCCTAATGTCTAATACCTATAACCTAATACCTTTAACCTACAACTTACTCCTGCCGAATAGTTGGCCCCTTTGATAATTTATTTAACATGTCAGTAGAGGCTGTGTCTGCATACATTCCAAATGCACTTGTAATAATTCCCATTACATTGCCATCCAGCGACCGCACAGCATATACCACATCTTCATCTGAAGGATTTGTATTTCCTTCAAAACGATAAGTTTCTCTTATCTCAAAATCAGAAGGGTTAAGCTGGTATTTTTTATCGGTGCAAATGATCTTATCAAAAGCTATATTAAAATCGATCGTATATCCTCTTGCTCGTAATCCATTTATTGCATCAGTTACTGTATCGTATGAATACATGTTGTTGTTTTGACTTAAAGTTAAATAACTTTTCAGGATGTTCAGCTTTGTCAACCTTGGATAGTCCTGTTCAATAAAAGATAAACTACCACTACTAAAGAAATTGCAGCTGTGATCATAAATGCAGGTACTGATCCGAATTGAAACCAGAGATATCCGCATAAACTGCTTGCCACAAATGCACAGATGCTTTGAAAAGCGCTAAAAGTGCCAATGGCAGATGCTGTTTCAGTTGATGGGACAATATTGCTGATCCATGCTTTACTAATTCCTTCCGTTGCTGCCGCATATGCACCGTAAATTCCGAATAGCACAATAAAACCCGGAAGGGTTTCATTCACGCCGAAGCCAATATATACCACGGTAAATGCCAGTAGTCCGGCAATGAATATCTTTTTCAGGCCGAGCTTATCAGCAAGTTTTCCAACAGGGTAAGAAAGCACTGCAAAAAATAAATTGTAAAAAATATAAATGCCGATTATGGTTGTGTCGCTGATGCCGCTTTCCTTCATTTTCAAGAGTAAGAAAACGTCAGAACTATTAAACAAAGCAAATAGTAAAAGCCCTGTCATCAATTTTTTATACTCCGGAGTGCTAACCTTCCAATAGGAACCAATAGATAAAAATCCTGATCGAACGATCTCACTTTTTACAGCGACCGGTTTTTGTTTTTCTTTGATCAAAAGTGTACAGATAATTGCTAATACTCCGGGGGCAAAAGCAATGAGAAAAAGTGTCTTATAATTTCCGGGGTAATAGTATAAGTATATCAGCGCGAGGGCAGGGCCAAATACCGCTCCCATTGTATCCATGCTTCTGTGAAAACCAAAGATCCTTGCTTTGGTTTCTTTTGTACATTCATCACTAAGCATTGCATCCCTTGCACCCGTTCGAACGCCTTTCCCCAATCGGTCTACGGTTCGTGATAAAAAGATCCAAACAGGATATACAAAAATGGCAAGCATAGGTTTACTGATAGCACTCAGGGAATATCCGAATTGGACAAAAGGGAGCCGTTTTCCAATGGCATCGCTTCTTTTCCCAAAATAACTTTTGCTAAGACCTGCAACGGCCTCAGCAACCCCTTCCAATACCCCGATAAAAATCGCTGAATAGCCAATTTGTTTAAGGAATAATGGCATCACCGGGTAAAGCATTTCACTTGCCATGTCGGTGAACAAGCTTACAAGTGATAATACCCAGACCGTACGAGTGATCAATTTCATTCAGCGGATGCTTTTGTTGTGAGGTGTAAAATATGGAATTATTCAACAATCGAACAGGGGTGTGGGTGCCATCAAACAAATAGATTGCGTACATTGCAGAGGAAATGCCGGTATATTGATACAAATTAGCCGGCATTCGCTATGTATAAGAAAAGAAGTCATTAAAATATGCGTAAACAGAAGAAGGCGGAACCAAAAAGATCATCACAAGTTAAAATAGTAAAAGGAAAGCTTGATATCAGTCGCAGCGGAATGGGGTTTGTAATTGTTGAAGGCCAGGATAAAGACATCATGGTTAAACCAAATGATTTTGGCAAGGCATTTCATGGAGATATTGTGAGGGTGCAGATCTCAACGGATTCCGGCAGGGGGAAACGGGTTGAGGGGAAAGTGATAGATGTTGCCGAAAGAAAACAAGCTGAATTTATTGGAAATATCGAGATCAACAAGAGCATTGCTTTTTTTGTTGCTGGTGGTGATAAACCTATTCCTGATTTTTATATACCTGTTGAAAAATTAAATGGTGCAAAGGATGGAGAAAGGGTTGTAGCAAAATTGGTAAAATGGGATAAATCAGATAAGAAACCGCAGGGCGAAGTCATATCAGTGATCAAAGCGGAAGATGAAGCCGATATGGCGATGAAAGAGATACTGATAGATGCAGGTTTTCCAATAACATTTGATCCGGAGCTAATTAAAGATGCTGCAAAATTATCCGGTAAGATCACCAGGGAAGAAATCAGCAAGCGAAAAGATTGTCGCGATATCCTGACGTTCACAATAGACCCGATTGATGCAAAAGATTTCGATGATGCCATTTCTATCAGGAACCTTGATAATGGAAATTACGAGATCGGCGTTCATATTGCGGACGTAAGCCATTTTATCTTGCCTGACGGCATCCTGGATAAAGAAGCGTATAAAAGAGCAACAAGTGTTTATTTGCCTGACAGGGTAAATCCCATGCTTCCGGAAAAGATATCAAATGAATTGTGCTCATTAAGGCCTAACGAGGATAAGTATACGTTTTCTGTGATCTTCCAGATAACAAATCGTGCAGAAGTAAAACATAAGTGGATCGGCAGAACCATCATTCATAGCAATCACCGGTTCAGCTATGAAGAAGTACAGCAAACCATCGAGGCAAAAGACGGTTTACATTATAAGCCGATCTTATTGTTAAATGATCTTGCTCAAAAATTGAGAAAAGAAAGATTTGATAACGGGGCGATAAATTTTTCTTCACAGGAAGTAAAATTTCAACTGGATGAAACAGGCAAGCCGATCGGAATCGTAATAAAAGAAAGTAAGGAAGCACATAAACTTATCGAAGAATTTATGCTGCTTGCAAACAGGACAATTGCTGAATATGTTTCCAGGATCAAGAGCAATAAAGAACCCATTCCATTTCCTTATAGAATTCATGATACGCCGGATGAAGAAAAATTAAAAGCTTTTGCAGCATATGCAAAAAAATTCGGTTATAAATTCGACATACATAACGAAAAAGAGATCGCCACATCATTTAATAAATTGTTAGAGGAGGTTCACGGAAAGCCCGAGCAACATGTACTAGAGCAATTGGGAATTCGTACCATGGCAAAGGCTGTCTATACTTCACAAAATGTAGGACATTATGGATTAGGGTTTGAAAATTATTGTCATTTCACTTCTCCCATTCGCCGTTACCCGGATATTTTAGCTCATCGAATACTTCAACAATGCCTGGAGAAAAATCTGAAGATCGATAAGAAGATGGAAGAAAAATGCAAGCACTGCAGTGACAGGGAAAGAGCAGCTATGGAATCGGAACGAGCCGGCAATAAATACAAGCAGGTTCAATACATGCAGCAATTTCTTGGCGAGGAATTCGATGGCATCATTAGCGGTGTTTCTACTTTTGGATTTTGGGTTGAAACAGTTGAACACAAGTGCGAAGGTCTTGTTAGCTTACGTGATCTAAGTGACTATGATGAATTCTGGCATGATGACACGGATTATGCATTGGTTGGCTCGCGTACAGGAAAGAAATTCAAAATGGGCGACAAGATAAAGGTCAAAGTAGTTGCTGCAAATCTCACCAAACGGCAACTGGATTATAGTTGGGTTGTTGATGAGCCAAAAACACCCAAGACGATTAAAAAGCCAGGGAAGAAAAAAACTGCTTAGTTTAATAATAGTTTAAGTTCATAATTCTTAGTTGATCCGTAATATTGAACTGTGAACATGGAATTTCAATACTAATTTATAGAATGGAATCGTTCATAACACTATCAAAACTTTTTGGAGATCATTTTAATAAACGGCATTTTCCTGCCGAGCCCCCAAACTTATACGACGCCTCTCAATACATTTTAAAGATCGGTGGAAAACGGATCCGGCCTATTTGTGTGCTTATGGGTAATGATCTTTTTGAAGAGATAGATCCTGATGCTTATGAGGTAGCAACTGCAATTGAACTCTTCCATAATTTTAGCCTGATACACGATGATATAATGGATAAGGCGCCGCTTCGAAGAGGAATGGAAACGGTGCATACCAAATACGGAGATTCCACAGCGTTACTTGCGGGCGATGTGATGTTAGTGGCAGCATATGATCACATAAATAATATAAAGCCCTTGCACATGCACCGGATCATCGCCCTGTTCAATAAAACAGCAAGGGAAGTTTGTGAAGGCCAGCAACTGGATATGGATTTTGAAAATACAAAGGAGGTTAGCTTTAAGGAATATGAACGGATGATAACCCTTAAAACTTCAGTTTTATTAGCATCCAGTTTACAAATAGGAGCGATCATTGGTGGTGCAGGAACCGGCAACCAGCAGCACTTATACCAGTTTGGTAAAAAGCTTGGAATCGCCTTCCAGGTGCAGGATGATTACCTGGATGCATTTGGTGATCCGGAAAAGTTTGGTAAGCAGCCTGGTGGTGACATATTAGCAAATAAAAAAACTTTCCTATTGATCCATGCGATGGATGTTGCAACAGAAGAACAGAAGAAAGTGCTAAACGAATTGATGGAAAAAGAAGCGCTTCATGATGATGACAAAGTTGACAAGGTTAATAAAGTATTGGAAATTTTCAGGAAATGTAAAGTTGGAGAATGGGCAGAAGAGCTAAAAGAAAAATATTACAATGAAGCGATGATGCACCTGGAAGAGATCGCTGTACTTTCATCCCGAAAAAAAGAACTTGAGCTATTGGCAAAGTATTTACTCCAAAGAGATAAATAATTTAAGTTACAGAACCAGCAGTAACGAACGCAAAGAGATACAATTCTTTGCGTTCTTATTTTAAGCCGTGATTGCATGAAATAGAAAATATTTCGCTATTTTACTTTTATAAACCAAGATTAGCATGAGTAGTTCCCTCTTTAGAAGAAAGAATATCTCCAGTATTTTAGCCGAAGAATCTGACAGTGAACATGCGGGGCATGGACTTAAAAGGGTTTTGACGGTAAAAGACCTTACTTTTTTTGGAATTGCAGCTATCCTCGGAGCAGGAAGCTTTAGCAGCCTTGGATTTGCAGTATTTCATGGAGGGCCGGGAGTTGTAATGTTGTTTGTGATCACAGGAATTGCGTGTGCGTTCACGGCGCTATGTTATTCTGAATTTGCAAGCAGGATCCCGGTTGCAGGTAGCGCTTACACTTACGCATACGCGAGTTTCGGAGAATTGTTTGCATGGATCATTGGATGGGCTTTGATCATGGAATACTCTATTGGAAATATATATGTTGCATATAGCTGGAGTGATTATTTTACTTCACTGATGGGGAAGTTGAATATCCATATACCTGAATATTTATGTACCAGTTATATGGAGGCTAAACATGCGATAGAAGGCGGGAGTACAAATGCTGATGTTCTGTCTGCCTGGAATACGGCGCCGATCGTGGGTGGCATCAGGATGATCCTTGATCTCCCAGCATTGATCATAAATTTATTGATCA
>JBDSDG010000077.1:0-3788 GCA_039920685.1 Ferruginibacter sp. | reverse complement strand
TCTGGCTGGAGGTCATATTTATCTTCCATTTCTGCCAGGCGACTGTCCACCAAACCCTTTGTGCCGTATTGAGAAGGCGCAATTCCTTCTGTGCGTACACAGACAGGATATGTCATTTTGGAATTCTCTTCTTTATCAACCGTTATAAGCTCCACCATAAAATGCCAGTTCTTATTAAAGTCGTATTCGTAGATAAACTTTTGGTTTGGATCACGGATCTCACTGCCTATACTTACTTCTGACATAATAAGAGGCTCCGCCTTATATTCCTTCTCATATTTTCCAAGCGAGATCTCACGGCCACGTACCCAGTTATCATTGCTGCGATAAAAGGTTGCTTTATGCTTATTATCAAACTCGAAGCTTTTTAATATCGCAGTATGCAGGTCAAAGAAAGTTTGTGTATGCTTAATTGCTACATCTCGGTAAGTACTTTCATCATCTTCCCAATATGCCCTGAATCGTAATATTGCCATGTTTCAAAAATAAGGAAAAAGTTTTAGAGATGGGTTGCTGGGTACGGGATAGCGGATACTGGATACCGGATACCGGATACTGGATACCGGATACTGGATACCGGATACCGGATACTGGATATCGGATAATGGATAATGAAGGTTGATATCACTTTTCCTCTTCCTCCTTACATTCCTTTAATTCCTCTGCTTTCAGCTCCGCAACTATTTTTTCTTTTTTCATGCCTACTCTTACCAATCCAAAAAGACTCATATAGATATTTGCTATCCATACCAGCGCAAAACCACTGATCAAATATCCACGCCAGTCTTCATACAATAATTGGTATTTTGTTATTATAAGAAAGAAGACCGTCACATAATGACTAAAGCAATATTCGCAGGTAAAGAGGTAAAAAAACTTACGCTCTAAAATGCTGCTACATTCTTTTGATTTTCTTTCGCAAAATTCACGTGGCTCTCTGAAAACCTCTTCATGAGTAACCGTCCAGGCAATGCATGCAATGGGAATTGCGAGAAGAAACAGATAGGCGACCTGTTGATATAATGGCATATACAGTTTTAAGTAATATACTGATTTTAGTTAGGGAATTCTTCGATCATAAACAGATATGATTTTTTTTGTGTGATGTCAATTCATTATTTTTAATAGTAAACAAAAAATTAACCAAAATGCATTTAGTAGTAAAAAACGCCCGGTTTGCATGCACATCTATATGTGTAGCTACCCTTTTCCTTGTCTCATGTAACAATGCTGAAAATACTAAAACTATTGTTGTAAAAGATACGGTGAAAATTAATACTCCAGCCATGTATGATACAGCATTTGGAGTAAATGCGGAAGCCTTTGCAGATCTGCAGATATTAAGATACCAGGTACCTGGCTTCAACGATCTAAGCCTTCGTCAAAAACAATTGGCATATTATTTATACCAGGCAGCCTTGTCTGGCAGAGATATTATTTACGATCAGAAAAGCAAGTATGGTATTATGCTTCGAAAAACCCTGGAGGCAATGTACAGTACATATAGGGGTGATAAGGCCAGCAATGATTGGAAACAATTAGAGGAGTATTGCGGCCGAGTATGGTTCAGCAATGGAAATTATCATCATTACAGCAATGACAAATTCCTTCCTGCATGCAGCTATGAATATTTTTCACTTGTTGCTAAAAACTGCGATACGACTATGCTTCCAAGGGATCCAGGCGAATCAGTTGATGATTTCCTGACACGGATAAAGCCTGTTATCTATTATATTAAATTACAACCAAAACTAGTTGACCAAAGTCCTAATATTGATAATGTTGCGGCTTCCGCTGTTAATTTTTATGAAGGCGTTTCACAGAAAGAGGTTGAATCTTTTTACTCAAGATTTGATACAAAGGGAAATTCACCTGCGTGGGGACTTAACAGTAAGCTTATGAAAGACAATGGCCAGATCATTGAGAAAGTATGGAAGGTCGGTGGAATGTATTCTCCCGCAATTGAAAAAATAGTTGGCTGGCTTGAAAAAGCTGCAACCGTTGCCGAAAATAGCCAGCAGGAAAAGTCATTACAACTGCTCGCTCAATATTATAAGACCGGTGACCTGAAAACCTATGATGAATATAATATTGCGTGGGTAGCTGACACCAGCAGTATTATTGATGTAGTAAATGGCTTTACGGAAGTTTACCTGGATCCTATCGGTAAAAAAGGAAGTTTTGAAGGAATTGTTTCCATGAAGGATATGCAGGCAACCATGCGTATCACTGCAATCTCCAACCAGGCGCAATGGTTTGAAGATAATTCTCCCCTGATGCCCGAACATAAAAAGAAAGACGTAAAAGGAATTACTGCAAAAGCTATTACTGTTATTGTTGAAAGCGGAGATGCGGCACCGAGTACTCCCATCGGTATCAACCTTCCCAACAATGAATGGATAAGGAAAGAACACGGCTCTAAATCAGTTTCGTTAAGCAATATCATTTATTCTTATAATGCTGCCAGTGCAAAAGGTGGAGTGCTTGACGAGTTTGCGTTGAACGATACGATCAAACAACGCATCAGGCAATATGGCAACCTTGCCAGCGACCTTCATGTTGACATGCATGAATGTATTGGCCATGCAAGCGGGCAAATAAATCCTGGTGTAGAGACAACCGACAAAACTTTAAAGAATTATGCATCGGCCCTTGAAGAGGCCCGCGCAGATCTTGTGGCCTTATATTATATCATGGATCAAAAGCTTGTTGATATTGGTGTTTCACCATCACTGGAAGTAGGAAAGGCACAATATGATAGCTATATGATGACCAACCTGATGACACAGCTTACAAGGCTTAAACCAGGTGCACAATTGGAAGAAGCGCATATGCGTAACAGGCAGTTAAATGCACGCTGGGCATATGAAAAAGGAAAAGCTGAGAATGTAGTGGAATTTGTAAAGAAAGATGGCAAGACCTATGTACGCATCAATGACTATAATAAGCTTCGGGTATTATTTGGACAACTTTTGAAAGAGATCCAAAGAATAAAATCTGAAGGTGATTTCAATGCAGGTAAGAATCTTATTGAAACTTATGGTGTAAAAGTTGACCCCGCACTTCACAACGAAATATTGAAACGGTATGCAACCTTGAATACTAAACCCTATCGTGGCTTTATCCAGCCAAGATTGGTCCCTGTAATGAATGGAGATACTATCACGGATGTAAAAATAGAATATCCACAAAGTTTTTACCAGCAAATGCTGGAGTATGGTAAGGCATATGGATTTTTACCTGTAAAGAATTAAGAACAATTCCTTCTAATATGAAAGAGCAGCATCACAGCTGCTCTTTTGCTTTTATCAAATGTTATCCTTATTCAAAATTAAACAGCGTTGCGGTAAATATACCTCTTTCCCTTTTCTTAGTGATCGCCTTCCAGTTCCCATTATAACGGATCAGCGCAGGCACTGTCAGGCCATTAAATGTTGTCATTTGAACCTCCATACTTACTTTAAAATCGTAAACAGCCGCATCGTAGCTAAGTGAGTAGTTTCTTGCCACTACTTCATAGGTGCTGTCGTTGAACCATGTGGTCATCTCATCTACTACCACATCATCTTCTTTACCCGGCTTCACTTTCTGGCGGAAAATAAAGCAATATGTACCATGGTAAAAATCCATATCAACATTCATATCATATAGGGAGGCCATATCATCATCATAGATCGCAGTCTTATTACTCATGAAAGGCAAACCGTTGATCCTTCTGCCGGGATTAAAAAAAAGCATCTTTAATTGTTCCTTGTGTTTTTCCATTCCACTTTTACCTTCGGTGGTAA
>JBDSDG010000076.1:0-9083 GCA_039920685.1 Ferruginibacter sp. | reverse complement strand
GCTGCATCAATGATGCGCTGTATGTTTTCTTTTTCTGACTTAAAATCCGGGATGAGCGTTTCCAATGTTGTATCCGGATTTAAAGCCTTCACCGCTTTGATCGTATTATACCAGATAATGCTTCCTCCATCTTTTAATTCATCGCGGTCCACAGATGTGATCACTGCGTGTTTGACTTTCATAAGGTGAATTGCCTCGGCCACTCTTTGAGGCTCATCCCAATCCACTTCATCCGGGCGGCCTGTGGCAACAGCACAAAAGCCACAACTCCTAGTACAAATATTTCCGAGGATCATAAATGTTGCAGTACCTGCACCCCAGCATTCTCCCATATTTGGACAATTACCACTTTCGCAGATCGTGTGAAGCTTATGTTTGTCTACCAGGTTCCTGACATGCCGGTATTCTTCGCCGATCGGCAGCTTTACCCGAAGCCAATCAGGCTTTTTTACCTTTTGTTCTATTATTCCCGGTTCACACGCCATATAATATTGTTAGAAATGCTGCGCAAAGATAATAAGTAAAAGTGTGCGACGCAACGATGCTGCATGTTGTTCTGCTGCCTGGAAAATCAATTATTTACGCTTTCCAAACATAATAGCTACGAATGCAGAGAAGAAGAATTGACGTTGTTTGGAATATACCATTTGCGGAATCTTTTTAGAATAAAACTCTCCTGAAACACCGATCTCGATAGCAGAAACCATCTCATTGTATTTTCCATAATCAAACCTTACAGCAGGCTTCAGATAAATACCCGGAGTTACCTTTAAATATTTCCATCCTTTGCCGAGGTTTGGACCGCCATAATATGTATTTGGATCCAGGAAATCAGCTGCATCTGAACTATCTGGAGAATCAAAACGCACAAATTTTCGATCCTCTGTTTTGAATACTTCGATCATATAAGGACGCAATAGTCCGGCGATAAGTCCGCCACCAATATTGCCCGTAATGCTAACCCCATTCTTATTTCCTTTATTTCCCAAAAGGAATTGTTGTTGCACACCGATTTTTACCGGATAAAAATAATTGATCTTGGTATAGATGAAAGGAGAAGTTGATAAGAATGGTACTTGTTGCTTTTCTTCTTTTGGATGCTTACGCTCCGTGATCTCAAATTGAAATAACAGCCCCTTTTTTACAGATTGCGCACGGCCGATCTCGAAGAATCCACCGTAACCATCAGATGTAAGCTTTACACCAAATGCTGTATGCTTTTTATATTTAATTACGCCCTCTTCTTCCTGCTTCGCAATTGCGTTGATCCGTTGGCGACGTTTTTCCTTTTTTGATTGCCGGGGAGTTTCCTGCGCTATGATGGGTAAACAAAATATAACCGTAAGCGCCAATAAAAATAATTTCTTCATGTATGCTATTTACTGTAGTAAATTTATGCAAAAATACGGTGATTGGTTAAGTTAGATCTAAATTAGGAAAGAACCGCTGCACTGTTGATTTTTAAAGCAAGTAATATGACCGCTTCAATTGTTTATAAAGGAGAGCTGAGATGCGAATGTACCCATGTTCAAAGTGGGACGGTCATTGAGACCGATGCACCAACGGATAACCGTGGAAAGGGAGAAAGGTTTAGTCCTACAGATTCGGTATGTGTGGCACTGGGCACATGTATCATTACTACGATCGGGATACGGGCTAATGATATGAAAATTGACCTTTCAGATACACTTTTACAGGTGACAAAACACATGCTAATCGATCCAAGGCGAATTGGAAAAATAGAAGTTTTTGTGCAATTTCCTTCTAAGTTAAATTTATCAGAAAAAGATAAAGAAACCCTTCAAAGGATCGGGGATAATTGCCCTGTAATGAAAAGCCTGCACCCGGATATGGATGTACAGATCCAATATAAATGGTAGCACCTCAGGTTAACATTTATTTTCCTGTTCTACGTTCATGCATAGGTGCTAAAATTTCATTTCCAATGGCACACTGTAAACAACGCTTGTTCCCGCAATATTCTTTCTTTAAGTATAACAGCGCTTGGGAGTCCCATGCAGATGCGTTTTCAATTCCCAGGGTTCTAAAAGAGTTCGTAATGCTATTTGATTCTGCTGTTACATTCCTAAGCCAGTCCAGAGCTTTATTTTTAAGCTCCTCATTGGTATTGAAATATCCATAAGAAAATAATAATGGTACCACTGTATTAACGATAATATTATCCACCATTTGTTTACCGGTTGTTTTCTTCTTATATGCTGAAAGCTCATCAAAGACATAATGGTAATGCCAATAATCATTGGCAGTCACTACGAACAGCTTTTCAACATCCGGCAGATGATGAATGTCCTTTACCTGCGAGAATAATTGTTTGCCTTCATGCACCATCACAGCTAATTGTGCCAATCGTATTGTGGGAAAATTAGATGGCCGCATCCGGAGAAAGAACAATGGTTCGGAAACACGTTTGAATTTATATTTTTTCTGTAGAAAACGATATTCCTTTTGTAACATTATTGGATAATCTTCTTTAAAATTCTTGTCAAGCAGCCCTGCTTGTCCCATAAGGATTGCTTCCACCTGTAACAGTTGGGCTTTGTGTTTTGCTAAGATGTTTACCGGAATAGTTTGAGCGATCTTTTCAAAGACATCACTATTGATTTTAATCCCAAAATTTCTTGCAAGCATCCACCAAAATGTTTCTTCCCAATGATAATTATTTTGTTTTAAAAGCCCATCTATGTATGATACTTTTTGCTGCAAACGCTCGATAACCAATCTTTCCTTCCAAACTGTAACGGTCAATAGATCTACATTGCACAATTGTTTTTCACAGGGAATGAATTGTGCGTTGTCCAATAATGCTGAATATTTTGTAAGCAATAATTTAGACACGATAGGTTGTAATTCCAACGTTGGAAATAATTCCAACCTAACATCATTCTTCCAGACAACATGTAAAATGACATTTTTGTAATTTTTGTCACTGCTGTGCCTGTGTTGCTGCCAGTCTGAAGTATTTATATGTAGTTCTATACTTCCTGCCCAAAGCGTATCTCCAACTTTTATTTTTCCATTCAAAAAGTCTGGTCCCTGGTTCACATTGTAAGTTCCTGGATGAATAATGGACAACACCTGGTCGTCTATTGTACACAATCCGTTCTTATTAAAATACTGGAATTGCCAGATGTATTGGAGGAGACGTTCGGTCATTTGAAAGGTTGAAAGGTTGAAGAGTTTAAAGTTTAGAATTCCAAATGTTTAAGACGTTATGTTCTTAATCTGGTGTTTGCAAAATACAAATAGAGTGACTGATCGTTGTGTGGTAAACAACGAATAAGAAAGAGTTTTTACTTTCTTTTCAATGTTGCAATTATAAAATCAGAAAGGGAAGGCTGGTTAAAGCAAACTTAGTTCACGAACAACCCTGCTAACGGGAAGGCCCATTACATTGTAAAAATCTCCGTTGATATACTTTATTCCGATGACGCCGATCCATTCCTGGATCGCGTATGCACCGGCTTTATCATATGGCTTATAATTGTCAACATAGAACACTATCTGCTGATCTGTAAGCGTATTAAAATTTACATTGGTCTTATCCGCAAATGAAATTTCCTTGCCATTGAATAATATTACAACTCCTGTAATAACCTGGTGTTCTTTGCCAGATAGCTTCCTTAGGATGCGGATAGCATCTTCCCTGTCTGTGGGCTTGCCAAGGATCTCTTTGTCGCAGACTACAATGGTATCGGCAGCAAGAACAGGAATTGTGGTTTGGGTTTTAATTAATACAGCTTTTGCTTTATTGCGTGCAATAAATATGGCAACCTCTTCAAAAGTTAGTCCATGAGGGAATGATTCATCGGAATCGCTACCCATAATATCAAAATCTATTTCTGCCCATTCAAGCAGTTGCTTACGCCGAGGCGATTGAGAGGCAAGTATAATTTTATTAACCAAGTTGCTGAATAATAAAATAAAATTTAAAAAATATCATGGACATTATCCCGGTGAACATGACAAACTTTACCAGGCTACTGAGCCGGTGATAATCTGAAGGAATAACTGCTTTATACAATTCACGAAGAATGTATAATAATGGAATAATAATCAGCACCAAACTGTAAATTGTACTAAACCACCATCCTGATTGCCATGCGTATAATTGAATAACTGCAAGAAATGCCACACAAACCACTATCCATACTGCGACAAAAACTTTTGTAACAGGAACCCCCCATTCTATTGGCATGGTCTGGCATTTATATTTCGCATCTCCATGCATGTCCTCCAGATCTTTGATCACTTCCCTGATAAGCGATACAATGAATGCAAACCCCCCATACAACATCGTGAATTTAAAAAGCTTCTTGATATCAAAAGAATATTTACCTGCATGCCAGCCATTGTAATTCAAAACACCAGCTCCCGCATAAAAGTAAACCACAACGATCACCCATGCCGTGAGTGCAGCAATTATTATATTACCGGCAAGTAATTTTTTCTTAAATGTTGTTGAATAGAACCACAACAGTAGTACACATAAGATATTTGCGATGAGAATTATCCATGTACCTGTTTTATAGCTGATGTAAAAGCTGCTTAGTATCCCTAATAAGGATAATAGTAAATGCCATGCGATCGCCCATCGGCGCTTAACTGCTTTGTCAACAACAACTTTATTTGGTTTATTGATCGCATCAATATGCATGTCAAAATAATCGTTGATGATATACCCGGCAGCCGCGATCAGAACTGAGGAGGCGATCAGCAGGTAGAATAACAGGTGATTGAATGGATAAGCTGCTGATATGGTCGTTGAATTGATCTGCAATGAATCCACTACAGCAAAATAAAACAGCCATTGGGTAATAGCAATGAAAAGCAGGTTGGGCCAACGGATCAGTTTCAGAAAGGACGAGATTAATTTCATTGATCGTTTTATGGCAGCTAAATTAATTTTAATGCTGAATATTATGGACCGCCACTAAAGTATTTTATTTGGATGGTACCGAGGTATCCAGGTTCCAATGTCCGTTAAGCTTCAATACTTTTTCGATCACATCTCTCACACAACCGTATCCGCCATTTATCCTTGAAATATAATGTGAGATGTTCTTGATCTCAGGCACTGCATCCGCTGGACAACATGCAAGACCGGCAAGTTTCATTGAATCGATATCCGGAATATCATCACCCATATACAACACCTGCTCCCATTGCAATTGATATTTGGAAACGTATTCTGCCATTATATCTTTCTTGTTCACAACATTCATGTGGATCTCTACAACACCTAATTTCTGCAGGCGCAATTTCACTGCCTCTGAGGTGCCACCGGAAATTACCAGGATACGATATCCTTTTTTTATTGCCAGTTGAAGGGCATAGCCATCCTTGATATTCATCCGCCTGGCCATTTGACCGTCTTCCAATACCAGCAAAGAGCCATCGGTAAGCACTCCATCCACGTCAAGGACGAATGCTTTGATGGGCTTGAAGTGTGTGAGCATGTTCATTGCTTTCAATCGTTTACATGGTTGGCAAATTTCATAATGCTGATGATGTTCTTGTTGGTTAACTTATTAACTGTTCAACATAAAACTATTTCTGTGAATCCCGCCACTCATACACCCACGAACTCTGTATCATCTCCAGGTGACCTTCATTGCTTTCTTCGGGTTTGCCTTCAAATCCCGGTATTTCCAAAACCCATTTCAGAAGGTCTGTAAACCGGATTCGATAGATCTTGCTTTCTCCAAAGTCATCTCCAAACCTTTCATGCAATTTCATTGCAATGTCCTCGTAATCGTTCCAATGTATTGGTGGTTCAAATGGCATTAGTGGGTTTGTTTATTACGCTTAAGAGAATGTATAGAATGCAGCTAAAATAATTTGGTAAGTTTTAAATAATATTATTAATCGTAAATCACGAATCATACAATTTAGATTATACACATCTCCAAATTTTCATTCCCACATTTCCACATCGGTACATTTCCAATTATGACATTCACATAGATTTACTCTCCTAAAAATTGTGTTTGATCCGGTAACGTTACAACAACTTCCCCATCTTCATTTTCATGCAGAAGGCATTGGCAACCCAATCTTGAATTTAACTTTGGATTTATCGCCCGGTCAATAAAGTCTTCTTCTTTATCACTCAGTTCCTCCAGGTGATCCTCTCCTTTTTCTATATATAAATGGCAGGTGCTGCAAGCGCAAACCCCGCCACAGTTATGATGCAGCTCGATGTCATTTTTTAACGCCACTTCCAATATGGACTGATCGGACGCTACATTTTCAATCGTAACCGGTTCCACACCTTTCTGTTCAAACTTGAACGTGATCTTATACATATCGCAAATTTCGGTGTGCAAACCTACAGGAAATTACCAATTGTGGAAAATCTGAATTTTGGCACGATAATCTCTAATTTGATGCAAAATTGTAGCTATGTTGCTTTTGTAAATGGGATTATATTTCTAAAAAAGGATCATATGATATGTAAAAGGTTTGGTTGCAGAAGAAACATGCTTCGTATTTCTTTCAGCCTTTCCGTTATTCTATCCGTGGGTTGTCAAAGCAGTAAAGACGAAAAACCTGTATCTCCAGATACTATTATATATAGGACCGACACTTCAAAACCAACTGCGGGTCCTGCCAAAAAACCTCCCATCATCAATATCACGGACACTTTTGCAATTAAACAGACCGTATTATGTATGAAGGACAGCGCACTATCAAGTGAGCGTATCGGTTTAAAGCTGAACAATATTTATGACAAGGTATTTGCTGAAGTGATCCGGAATAATAAACTCACAAAGACCGGTTCAAGGATGGCATGGTACAAAACCAGCAGCGCTCCATTCTTTTTTGAAGCGGGTCTCCCGGTAAATAAAAACCCTTTAAAGCTTCCTAAAAATGTATTTGTAAAAAACATTGGTGGTGATAGTGCAGTTGTCGCTCACTTCTATGGGCCTTATGAACTTACCTATGAAGGATACAGTGCATTGCGGGAATGGTTGACAGACAATAAACAAAAGGCTGCAGGTGCGCCATATGAAATTTATATCGGAGACCCGCTCGATAGCAAAGGCAAGGCACGGGATCCTTACCGTGTACAAACTGACATCGTTTTCCCTCATCACTAATTAATGTGATCAATGTAATTCGTATAATTAATGTAATTAGCGTTTAGGGGTTCATAATACTATCCGTTAGCCTCAGGTACGTTGTCTTTAACTTTGGGTGGTTGCTCAATATGCGCAAATGCTTATCGAGTGTGTGTATGTCTTTTCGTACAGCCGGCCCCGTTTGTACAGCATTTGGAGATTGGTATTTGAGCCTGCCCGCCGTTTCTAGTATCAATGGTTTCAACAGATCAAAATTTACCTCTTCCTTTTTACAGAATTCTTCTGCGATAGCATATAAATGATTTGTAAAATTACTGACTATCACTGCAGCCGTGTGAAGCTTTAGCCGGCTATCATCATTCATTACCTGTACGTTTGCGGATAAGGTATAGGCGAAATCACAGATAGATTTTAATACTCCCTGGTTATTTCCATCAACGAGGAATGGTATCTCAGGTATCTCCTGCATTTCTTTACGAAGACTTTGCAAGGGATAAAGAACGCCATAATTATAAGAACTGTTTCGCAATACTTCTTTTGAAACAGAACCAGCAGTATGAACGATCAGCTTTTCAGGAATATTATAATGTTGAACACATTCGGGTATGGCCATGTCCGAAACCGCCACTATATAAATATCAGCGGATCTGTCAACCGAGCCATTATAATCAGTATAAGGAGCACTCAACTCTTCTCCAAGAAGTCGTGCATGATCAATGTTCCTGCTGGTTACCTGCAAAACCTGGTGATTATTCTTTTTTACAAGCCGGCCAATAATGGTTGCAACATTCCCGGATCCAATGATTACTATTTTCATTTTATGTTGTTCGTTGCCAGCATTTTTTAACCGGCATGTCAAAAGAGTTTATCAAACAGTTGGGGAAAGTGCTGAATTCATATTTGTTAACTTTGAATCGATGAAAATACAACAAAAGATAGCAATTGGCTTTTTTCGAACGAAAATTAATCTGTTAAAGCTTATCAATAACCGCAAGGCTGCGGAGGAGGCTTTCAGGCTGTTTTGTACACCAATGATGAAAGCCTCCATAAAGCAGAAGGAAGTTTTTAAAAGAGCTGAACCACTACAATTTGAATTGAATGGGCAGCTGGTAAAAGGTTATCGTTGCAATCATCCTTCGGTCAATAAAATTTTATTATTACACGGTTTTTCTTCTAGCTGCCACAATTTTGACAAATACGTGGAACCATTGATACAAAAGAATTATGAAGTACTGGCTTTTGACGCCCCGGCGCATGGATCGAGCGAAGGAACTATTGTAAACGCGATTCAATACGGGGAGATGATAAGAAAGATCAATAACCTTTATGGTCCCATCAATGGTTATGTGGCACATTCTTTTGGCGGTATTGCATTATGCCTTGCGCTTGAAACGATGACCCATGACCAGGACACGAAAATAGTATTAATTGCACCGGCAACTGAAACAACCACGGCAATTGACAACGCATTCGGGATGCTTGGACTAAAAGATAAGATCCTGAGAAAGTTAGTAGATGAAATTGTTTTTGAAAAGGGCGGCAAAGAAACTGCATGGTATTCAGCGAGGCGTGCCTTGAAAAATATCAGTGCAACGGTGTTGTGGTTCCATGATGAAGATGATGATATAACACCGCTTGCCGACGCATTAAAAGTAAGATCCGACAACCATTCTAATGTAAATTTCGTTATTACCAGTAAACTGGGACACCGGAAAATATATCGTGACGAATCAGTTGTTAGTGCTGTTGTAAAATTTTTATAACACATTCTTCGTTTATGCAATAGGGCAACAAAAATTTTGATTTTTTAATTTTAAACTAATATTGCAGTGTGTTCATCAAACCGGCACTGCTTTTCGCAAACTGTTTGATAGAGGCTTCAGAAATCCGGATGATCTTCATGCTAAGGTGCTGAAACATTGATGAGCACTGGTTTAGCATCAAAATAGAATTAAAAGATACATGGCTAAGAACTTATTG
>JBDSDG010000075.1:0-3687 GCA_039920685.1 Ferruginibacter sp. | reverse complement strand
TTTTAGTTCAAAAGTTCAAAGGTTCAAAAGTCCCAAACAATTAAAAACAGTAAAGTTAATAATACAGCTAACAGCTAAAAGCTTGTAGCTAAAGGCTTACAGCTTCCAGCTACTCCGCATTCTTAAACTGGCTATACCTTCTCCACTTTGCAATTACATTACTCATATCATCCGGGAGTTCGCTGGTGAACATCATCGGTTCTTTGGTTGAAGGATGTATAAATCCAATCTCCTTTGCGTGTAATGCTTGACGTGGGCATATGGAAAAGCAATTTTCAACGAACTGTTTATATTTGGTATATACAGTTCCCTTTACAATACGGTCACCGCCATAAAAATCATCATTGAACAAAGGATGCCCGATATGCTGCATATGAACACGAATCTGGTGGGTTCTGCCTGTTTCAAGCCTGCATTCAACAAGTGTAACGTAATTGAATCTTTCCAATACTTTATAATGTGTGATCGCATCTTTTCCGTGGTCACCTTCAGGATAAGCAGTAAATAATTTCCTTGTCCTGAGATGTCTTCCAACATGGGCTTTAACGGTGCCTTCATTTTCTACAAAATCTCCCCACACAAGTGCAACATACCTGCGGTGCACGGTATGGTTGAAAAATTGTTTCGCAAGATCACTCATTGCTTTTTGTTTCTTCGCCATTACGATAAGCCCGCTGGTATTTTTATCGATACGATGTACAAGACCATATCGTGGGAGCTCATTTTCATCAAAGTCAGGATCATTTTCCCTTAAATAATAAGCAATCGCATTTATGAGCGTTCCATCCGGGTTGCCGCAACCCGGGTGAACAACCATTCCAACGCGTTTATTTATGATGATAAGATCTTCATCCTCGTAAACAATTTCTAAAGGAATATTTTGTGGTATGATCTCTGAAGATTCAGGAGAATTACTGTCAAATAATACAATCTTATCACCTCCCTTTATTTTATAATTATTCTTAATGGGCTTTTCATTTACCAGCACCAATTCGTTCTCGATCGCCTGCTGGATCTTATTCCTGGTTGCGTTCTCGATCCTTGTCATCAGGAATTTATCAATACGCAAAGGATCCTGACCCTTCGGTATCACGATCGAATGTTTTTCATACAACTCTTCCGTTTCCGGTAATTCTTCTTCTATTTCTTTTTCAGTATCCATTATCAGGTCTTAGGTGTTGAGGTATTAGGCGTGTCAACAGCTGCAAGCTACAAGCTTTAAGCAAGCATATCAATTATCTGTTATCTGGTATCCCGTATCCCGCATCCCCGCATCCCCGCATCCCCGCATCCCCGCCACTTCCATTAACTTTGCAAATTAAATCAATGTAGTGGATAAGCAGCCGGTGATATTCAAAGACCTGGGGATCATAGATTATAAAAAAGCCTGGGATTACCAGGAAACGTTGTTAAATGAAAATGTTGCCATTAAATCTGCGGCCCGCATTGCCCAATCTGTTTTACACCCATCAGCATTACCTACTAATAATTATTTTTTGTTGTGTGAGCATTTGCCTGTTTATACATTGGGTAAAAGCGGCAACATGGATAATGTATTGTTAAGCGAAGAACAGTTGAACGCAAAGGGAATTAAATTTTTTAAAACGAACAGGGGAGGAGATATTACATTTCACGGATTGCAGCAGGTTGTTGGATATCCCATCCTTGACCTGGAAAAATACTATACTGATATTGGAAAATACCTGCGGAATATTGAAGAGGTCATTATTTTAACTATTGCAGAATATGGAATAACAGGAGAACGCAGCAATGGTGAGACTGGGGTTTGGGTGCAACCAGGCATCCCGGGCAAGGCACGAAAAATAGCTGCGATTGGAGTCCGCTGCAGCCGCTGGATAACGATGCATGGCTTTGCGTTAAATGTGAATACTGACCTTGAGTATTTTAAACACATCATACCGTGTGGAATTCAAAACAAACAGGTGACATCTATTCAGAAAGAAACAGGAACCCAAGTCAATTACGAAGGTGTGAAAAGTAAACTCAAAAAAAATTTTGAACAAGTATTCGAGTCTGCATTGGTCTGATCATTTATTCCCGGACCGTTTATTAATATCGTTGCTGTTTTTGATATCTTTCCCCACGTAGAATTTATTCTTTTCAATCAGCAGATCATTTTCAAATAACTCAAAATGGAACCATCCTGCATGGACGAAGTTTACTTTTTCAATGATCAAATATTCTTCTTTTAATTTCGTCAGCTCAAATAACAATTTATCCTGGTCATCATAAAATTTAGCATGATATTTTTTTGTGGCTGCATCAGTTAAATGCAGTATAACATTATTTTCTCTTACACTATAGATCCGCTGGCTTGGATAGGTGATCATTTCAGGATCATTCTTTACAGAATCTTTCCCGGGTGGCTTATGGATTCCAGCATCTGCATAAGGATTGCTCTGCCATGGAAACCTTGTATTCTCTGCTATGCTCTCAGGGGTCACTTTTGATGAATCTGTATCCAGCATTTCCTTTACCGGCCTCACGATAGAGCTGAAAAGATATGCGCCTCCTTCAAAGCTTATAAATACGCGGTAATACATTTTATTGTACGGCGGCTTGTTATCAGCATAGCCATTTTCAAGGTTTTGAGGATTCAGAACAGACCCTATCGTATTGTAATTTTTAAGGCTATCGAAAGAGCGTTGTATACTAATGCTGGTTATCGGTACTTTATACCCGTTTTGCCAGCTAACAATGATCTTATTGTTGAAATTCTTTACAGTGATGTTGGGCAATAATTCCTGTGAAATTGCAACTTGACTAACAAGTATCAATAAAAAAAAAATAGTACAGTGCCTCATTCCCTTACGTGGTTGGTACAAATATAATGAACGAAATAAAGGAAGCATGGCCACAAATATAATGCGATGTTAAAACAATTAAAAAATTAACATGCCTGGTTCCAATGAATAATTTCCTTGCAAACCACCTGTATGAAGGCACATGATCCTGCTTCCTTCCTGGAAAAACCCTTTTCTTATCTTATCAAAAACTGCATAGAACATTTTACCTGTATAAATAAAATCAGTCGGCAATTTAAAGTTTATATACAATTCATTCATGAAAGTGATCAGGCCATTATCTTTTTTTGCATAACCTCCAAAATGATATTCATTAAAAATTATAAGACGTTCCATGTGTTGTCCCGCTCCTAAATATTTAATTCTATCTTCAACGTCAAGTAAGTTTTTTAGAACAGGAATGCCAATTATTATTTCAGATGAGTTCATAAGTAGTCCGGCAATTGTTGTTCCTGTGCCAAATGCCGAGCATACGTGACTTATATTTTTACCCTTGATGCCGTTCATAATCAATGACGCACCAAGCGCTCCATCCAAGTTGTACCCACCTTCAGGAATAATAATGCATTCACCCAGGTTATTTTTTAATTGCCCTAGTATTTTTTCCTTATTGTGTGTGTATTCGTCCCGGGAAATAAAATGTAATTCCATTCCATATTTTTCACAGGCAAGTAATGTATGCGATCTTATCCCGGGTAATTCACCTCTAACTATACCGATCGAACGAATTTTATTTTTTGCACATGTGTATGCGGTGGCTACAAGGTGATTGGAATATGCGCCACCAAACGTTATGATAGCCTTATGCTCATTAATGGCCGATTGTAAAAAATAGTGGAGCTTAAATAATTTGTTGCCTGAA
>JBDSDG010000074.1:0-3259 GCA_039920685.1 Ferruginibacter sp. | reverse complement strand
TTCGGTTTTATCGGATATCCGGGCAGGGTAGGAATTCTTCCGGAAATAACTGTGATCGAATTAGTATAAAAAATAAAATACAATGATTCAAAACAACGCAACCATTTACACGGTTACCCTAAACCCTAAACCCTAAACTATATTATGCTTTCCTCGGCGCATAAGTCCTCTTCCTTCCCTCAGTTCTGTCGCTTCTTCCTTCAGCGCGATCACTTCTTCCTCCGCCACCGTCTTCACCAGCACGTTTGAAACCGCCATCAGCTTCATTCATGCGAACTGTCCGGTTGTTATAACGCTTGCCATCAATTGCTTTGATCATTTTGGCTGCCTCTGCTTTATCAATTTCCACCCAGCTATTCATATCACGCATATCTATCTTACCAAGCACTTCTTTCTTGAGATTGCTTTCATCCAAAATAAATTGTAAAAAGCTTGCTTTATAAAAACCATCTTTTGTACCAAGGTTTACAAACAACCTGGTGTAGCCGTTGTCCCTGGAATTAAAAGTTCTTTCTTTCCTGCTTCCGCTATCCCTTCCAATTGATTCCCTGGAAAAATCAGATCTTCCTCTTGAATCTTTGGCATTCAGGTCTTCTGCATTCTCGTAATATTTTAGGAAGTGATCAAATTCAAGTGCTGCAACCCTCTGAAGTACTTCTTCTTTGGAAACGCTCTCAAATTTTTTGATCAGGTCCGGGATATATGTTTCATAATCGCCGTGGGAAATATCAGTTTGTATCAGCTTATCCATAAAATGGAAGAACTGCTTGCGGCATACATCTTTTCCACTTGGTATATCAAGCTTATGGAATTGTGCATTCACCATTTTTTCCAATTGCTTTATTTTAAACACTTCGCGACTGTGACAAATTGTAATGGATATACCACTTTTTCCCGCACGTGCAGTCCGGCCACTACGGTGAGTATACACCTCCATATCATCCGGTAATTCAAAATTGATAACATGAGTGATGCCTTCCACATCAATTCCTCTTGCAGCCACATCTGTAGCGATCAATAGTTGTAATGTCTTGTTACGGAAACGTCCCATAACCTTATCCCGCTGTTGTTGGGTTAGGTCACCATGCAAAGCTTCGATTTCATAACCGGCTTTTGATAAACGTTCACATACATCCTGCGTACCTGCTTTGGTACGAACAAAAATAATGGCATACATGCCCGGATTAAAATCGATCAGCCTTTTCAACGTTTCATAACGCTGGTGGGCAGGGGAAACAAAATACTGGTGATCTATATTTACGTTTCCACTATTCTTTTTGCCAACAGTGACCTCCTTAGGATCAGTCATAAAATTCTTCGAGATTGCTCTTACTTCCGGAGGCATAGTGGCACTGAATAACCATATGCTTTGGCGATTGATCGTATTCTTCAATACAAAATCTATATCATCGCGGAAACCCATGTTCAGCATTTCATCAGCCTCATCCAAAACAACATATTTAACTTTTTGAAGGTCGATCGCCTTCCGCTCAATAAGATCAATTAATCTACCTGGCGTGGCAACCACGATCTGAACACCCTGGCGCAAATTTCTTATCTGCATCGTTATCGAAGCTCCTCCATAAACCGCCTCAACGTTTATTCCTTTAGAATGTTTTTTATAATCCTGGAGGTCCGCTGTAATTTGTAAACAAAGCTCTCTTGTCGGACAAACGATCAGCGCCTGCGGAAACCTGTCTGCAGCGTTGATCAATTGGATCAATGGTAGTCCGAACGCCGCGGTTTTTCCTGTACCAGTCTGCGCAAGTCCGACAAAATCTGTTGTACCTGATAATAGAACCGGTATTGCCTTTTCCTGGATCGGTGTAGGAGTTGTAAATCCTAACGCTGAAATTGACTGGACGAGTTGTTCGTTTAGCCCTAATGCTTCAAATGCACTCATTATTATAATGTTTAAATATAGACCATGAATTGCGGCATGCAATATACACGTGTCAAAAAATTGTTTTGATGGTCACATGTAATGCTTCTGGCCGTTGGGGAGAAATTATCTTATAAAGAAAGAAAAATTTATTTACCTGCTATCAACAGCAACTGAACATGTCATGTAAGTCCCATGTTTCTGATAATGGGCGCAAATGTACTATTATTTATGCTCTCGGGGAAATTAAATTGAAAGTATTAATAATATTAATCACTAATAACTTTTAAGAAAAATTCTTATTGGTTAAACCAATTGCACTTTTTGTAATCCAAGCGCACGTAACTGGCTCAATGTTAAAAGCAACCATAACTATATTATGCATCTTTGTATTCTATCCGGGCTTGTCCCAAAAAAAGATATTTAGTACTGAAGAGCAAGCGATCCTGGATTCCATTCTAAAAGATGATGAATTTTTCAAAATGCTGAAAAAAGAATTAGGGCCTAAGAGTTATTTCCTTGCACAAGTTACTGCAGGCAATACTTATTTTAGTCTAATGAACAAACGGATCAATGCATCACATTTAGAAAGCAAATTCACCATATCGCCTTCGGTATCTTATATGAACAAAAGCGGTTTCGGAGTAATGGCAATGGCCAGCCTAAGTAATTTTGAAAGAGGGTTTGATATTTATCAATCTAACATCTCGCCTTCGTTCGCTTTATTAAAAAATAAACGAATCTCAGCCTCCATAAGTTATACGCGCTTTTTTACCAATCGCAAGTATGAGAATATTATTTCACCCATAAAAAATGATCTGTATCTAACATGTTATTTAAAAAAGTTGTGGTTGCAGCCTGGTGTATCAGTAGGTTTTTCATCCGGCAGGAATAGGATGTTAAACAGGATCGATACTGTACTTCTTGGAATTCAAAGAAAGTTTATTGATACAGTGACTACCACCCTCAAAGCTTTTTCATTGAATGCATTCATCCAGCACAGTTTTGAATACTACGAACTATTGGGAAAGAAAGATGCGATATCAATTTCGCCAAAACTTTTGCTGAATGCCGGTTCCAATAATTATGAAGAGATACATAAAAATCCATACGTTACATTTATTCAAAAAAATACGCGTCGAAAAAATTTTGGAAGACTACAGGATAATACATCATTTCAATTTCAGTCGGTGGCCTTGAACCTTGACATAAATTATCTTATCGGTAAATTTGGAATTGAGCCACAAGCGTATTTTGATTATTACATTCCTGAAACAACTGACACGCACTTCACAACTGTTTATTCTGTCACTCTTAGTTATACATTCTAAAATTGTTTCCTAATTAACAATTGTATTCATTGTAGTATTTCCTTTG
>JBDSDG010000073.1:0-25926 GCA_039920685.1 Ferruginibacter sp. | reverse complement strand
ATTAATTATGAATTTTGAATTTGAATTTTGAATAAACTAGAACCAGAAATAGGAACTAGAAACTAAGTACTTTTCAACTTTTCAACCCTCAACCTTCCAACCCTTCCGCTAGTACGCCTTCAGCGCCCCACGCACCACCGAATCCTTTTGTGCTGCCGTTAATTTATAATTGTAATTAAATAAGGAAGATTCCCAATCTCCATAAACGGGATTAGGTAAAACGATAAAACGGTTGCCGAATTCACCAGCAGAAAAATCAGTATTGTTTATACGGTCCTCGACTGTCTTTTTATCAAATAAGCTGCTGAAATCGGCGAGGTTATCTCCCATCAGTAATACGATCTCATGAGTTAAACTTACTGTTCTTCGTCTTGCTTCTTTGCTTGATATACTCTGCTTCGGTAGAAAATGTGCATCGTCTGCATTTGGGAGCTGAAACTTTTTTAGATTACCAATCGTGCTTGCACGCTCTTTTTCATCCCGGTTTGTGATATAAAAAATGGTGATCCCTTTTGAAGATGCATATTTTAAAAACGATGCAGCACCTGGCATTGTATCAGCAATTCCTTTTGCCGTCCACTGGTACCAGGAAGCCGGGTCATAATCTTTCCCTTGTAATGTTTGAAATGCTTCATAAGGACTATTGTCAAGTACAGTTTCGTCAATGTCTGTGATGATCGCTTTTGGTTTATTTGTTACAGATTTATATTCATCCACCCTCAGTTTTGCAATATTATATGCCTGGAAACATAGTGCCCTATACTCTGCCGCTCTTTGTTGAAACAGCGTAGTAAATATCTTACCGTTCACAGTTATATTCGGATTCGTAGTATTATTATTAGTACTCGCAACTTGCGTGGTTCTACATGCGGTTAAAAAGATAAAACTTATAAAAACTATTTTTTTCATGCAGATCTTTTAAAAGATTTCCAAACTAATCGTGTTTTGAAATACAATGTTATTCTTTTTATATAAAAGAAAGCCACTAGCTATATTTCTTTATTTTTAGAATGGCAAATTTATGTATCAAATGGTATAAAATATGAAATGGCTCATTGCTGTAATTTTCCCTTTCATTTCATTAACCGGTTGCAAGACAACGTCGAAATCCGCAATCGACAACATATTGTCTGCTCAACGTGCAGTTATGCTTCCTGACAGCCTACTGTCCAAGCAAAAAAATGGAGTTGATCTTTATGCAACAGGAGATCTGCCGGTTTATTGGTGGATTGAAATTGATTTTGATAAGAAGATCATATTTAAGGCTACTGACGGAGACGAGTTCAACGTATTACCAGCATTCACAAAGAAAGACACCACCGCTGATGCCCGGATTTATCAATTACGCACGGAGGGCGGACAGGCCTCGATCAAAATTTATAATACTGATTGCTCAGCTACTTCATCAACTAAAAAAGTACAGGTATCAATTGGCAACAAACTATATGTGGGTTGTGGACAATATTTATATGATCATCGTATAAATGATATCTGGCAATTGGATATGATCAACAACATTCAGCAATCAGCATCTGCATTTTCAACCGGATTACCTACCCTTCAATTCGATCTTCAAAAAAATTCTGTGAATGGATCAGACGGCTGCAATGAAATTTCATCTAAAATAGAATTGCAGGGATCCAGGATAAGATTTGATGTTTTTTCGTCTTCAAAAAGAAGTTGCAATAATAATAAGGTGGAAAAGATCTATCATGAAATGCTGAGTGGCAAGCTGGTGGATTATTATGAAGAGAACGGCAGGCTTGTATTCTACCTCATTGATGACAGCAAACTCATCTTTAAAAGAAAAATCCTTTAATTATATAGCAACACATATTGGATCATGTGTTACAGGAAAATTACATGAATTGGCTATAAAGCAATGTTTGTGTGCCAGGTCATGCAATTCATTACATCTTTCGATCTTTGATCCGTCGGTGATCATGACCAACGGCTTCAACCTTACTTCTGAAAAATACCCAACTGTCGAAGTTTCCACCATTGTTCCGCTGGCAAGATCATTATAATCAACAACAACAATTCCATTGTCGGAGCACAAATGCAGGAACCATAGCATATGGCATGAGGACAATGATGCAACTAATAATTCCTCCGGGTTGTGCCTGGAACGGTCACCCATAAACGCAGGGTCCGATGACGCCCTGATCACATCCTTATCATCAACAATAATATCATGGCTTCGATCATATCCTTTATAATTTTTTGTGCCTTCTCCCCTGTTGCCGGTCCATTTGATCGTAGCCTTGTATGTGTGTAGTTGTGTGCTCATTTCTTCAAATTTAGATCAGTTGTATATTCCTATTTAAGATCTCAATAAATTTTTTCCTGGGAATTAGAACAGCTCCCAAACTTTCCAAATGGCTTGTTTGCATCTGGCAATCGATCATTGTCACACCTTGTTCCTGCAATTGTCTTGCTAATTTAATGAAAGCGAATTTACTTGCATTTGTTCTTTTGCTGAACATGCTTTCCCCGAAACAAATTTTCCCGATCCTTACTCCATATAAACCTCCTGCTAATTGGTCTTCATGCCATGCTTCGGCACTAAATCCATGTCCAAGTTCAAACAGCTTTTTGTATGCTATGATCATTTCAGGATGTATCCATGTACCATTCTGGCCTTTTCTTATTATGGTACTGCATTCGGACATTACTTTTTCAAATGCCTTGTTATAGCTAAAAGTGAATTCATTGCTGTTGATCACCTTCTTCATGCTTTTGCTAATGTGTAATTGATCAGGAAATAAAACGCACCGGGGATCGGGGCTCCACCAGCAGATCGGATCATTGTCATTATACCATGGAAAGATCCCATTGCGGTATCCTTCCAATAAGCGGGATGGGGATAGATCACCACCGATCGCTAAAAATCCATCTTCTTCTGCATTCTCTACCGGTGGAAAATTAATATCGTTGGAAAGGATGAACAATCAGTTTAATTATAGATCAGTAACTAACTTGCTTGTTTGATCACCAGCTGAAATTACTGCAATTATCACCAGTTTGTAATTGGCAATTTCTTAAAAATTTACTACAATGAAAAAACTCAGGGTTTATCAAGTATTAATTTATATATCTCTGCCTGTTGCTGGTTGATAAAGCCGGTTTCAAGCCATGTAAATTTATAATTGGATAATAATTTTTTTGAAGCTGCATTTTGTGGATTAATAACAGCGATCAGTTCTTTGATATAAGGTATGTTACTTGCATAATTTATAAAAAATCCTGCAATCTCTGACGCATATTTTTTCCCCCAAAATTCGGGTAATAGTGAATAACCGATCTCTGCCGTTGAATTTTCCACAAGAACCAGTTTACCAAGTCCGATAAAATGATTTGGTTTGGATTGGTATACTTTATAAAAACCTATCTCAGGAATTTCTTTGTTTATTTCCAACATATTGTTTAACCGAATCCTGGCTTCCTTCGGCTCAAGCGCCCGACCAGTTATGTATTTCATTACCGCCTCATTGGTTGCCATATTCCTGTAAGTTGCCGCGTCAGATGAGACCAGTTTCTTAAAATGTAACCTTTCGGAACACATTTTCATTCGCGGGTATTAATCAATGAATAATTATATATCCTGGAAAATCTTTCCTGCTCCATGTACCGGGTCCGGCGTGGCTACCCTCCTTAAGATCTAAGTGCACAAATTTTATTCCGGGAACAGAAGTAAGATTTATGACAGTCTGAGAAATGTATTGGTCAGGTCCACCCGTTCCCATTTGATTAGCCAGGTAATCACTGTTCTTAATAATTAGGTATAAGGAATCATGGCTCATTCCGGTTCGTTCAAGAAAAATATTTTCATATTCCATGTTAAGGCCTTTGATGATCGAATCAACATTTGGCCCGGTATTTTTTATTCCCGGGTTCTTCTTCAGCGTTTTTTTAAGAGCATTTACCTGCCAGATATAGTAGCGATCAGCGTTTATTTTTTCAAACGTGGAATCAGGTGCAGATTGTGCCATATAATTTGTATCTGCAGGTTTTGAGGAATCCGCTTCTACATGAATGATTCTATTGTCTTTTGAGTTACAGGACAAGATCAGAAGTGTTATGAGTACAGGAGAAATTTTCATCAGGGAGATTTGAACAGGGGTATTCAAACATCATTCCAAACATGGCCAATTATTTCCGGGTGAAATGAATAAAAGTGAATTGATTAAGCCTGGATCTCTTCATTGATCGGTTGTGCCCTTCCTTTTTGTTCGATCTTAGCCAGGATCGCAAGTGAGATCACCAACCAGATAAGGCTGAGCGAAAAACCAACAAGTACATCGCTTGCATAATGAACCCGCAGGTAAACGCGGCTAAACCCAACGAAAGTGGTCATTAAAAAGAAAAACAACATAAAGAAGTACCTTAACCACGGATCTTTTATTTTTTTGTAAGCCATATAGATCAGTAAACCAAAAAAAGCAAAGCTCATGAAGGCATGCCCGCTTGGAAAACTTAGTCCTCCTACCTGTTCCAGTAAAGGGATCAACGGCCGCGGCCTTTTAAATACAAACTTTAAAAAGAACATTAAAAGCAAGCTGCTTAAGGCCACAGAAACAATTTTAATAGAGAACCACCTGTCCTTAGCGATGAAAAAGGTATATACTATTAGTGCAAGATTGGCAGGAATAAGAAAATATTGCCCCCCAAAAAAAGTAAAGAAATTCATGACAATGGTCATGTTGTGGGATACAAATGGACTGATAAGATCAAACACATGCAGGTCGAAATGATCTTTTTTATCCAGGAAAATAAGTTTTATAAAGAACAGCACCGTAACAAAGGAAGCTATAAAAGCAACAAGAAGCACCAGCAATTCGACAGACAATACTTTTACTGTTGCAATGATCTTTTTTGTAAGTAATATAGTTTGCCGCCTCATTGATTAAATTTTCAACGCATATAATTCGATCTCTTCAGTTTTTCCCTTTAAGTCCACATTTCCCAGGCTTTCCCGCTGAAACTCTGCCAGGTCACTATGCTTAATGAATTCAGCAGAAACAACGAACTTCTGGTTCAGTTCATTGCAGGCACTGCGTATCCGTGCTGTAGTATTCATTGTATCACCACTCATCGCAAGATCTTTTTTTATAACCCCGATCTCTCCTACCGTTACTTCTCCAATGTGAATACCAACCCTGAATTCAGGCACAGTATTATAGTTCCGCCTGTAAAATTCACTTTTCCGCTGAAGATTTTTCCTTGATTCTATTACAGCTTTAAGACAATTTGAAATATTTTTTTTCGATAAGAACCACGACACCACAATTTCATCACCCACATATTGATATATCCTGCCATTATGCTCTATGATCGCCAGCGATACATCATAAATGAATTCACGGATAAATAGAAAATATTGCTGGTGGCCCATTCTCTCTGCTGTCGGCGTTGAATCTTTCAGGTCGATGAACATTACGATCCTGTTCTCGACCTTAGGGACAAAATATTTTCCAAGAATGATATCTAAAAATACTCCGGGAGAATATTTTTCATTTATTTCAATATAAAGTTGTGTGAATAAAAACAGCACCAGCCAGTAAATTGTTTTTTCAAGAAGCCATTGTCCGCTGATCGCCTCATACGCAAATTTGTGTACTGAGGCTGAAATGGAAATTCCAAGTATGAATTTGTTCTCAATAAAATGAACGAGGAAATTCATAAAAAAAGCGGACAATAAAAGTATCAGGCTCTTCAACAAAAAATTGATCCATAAAGGAAAATTCCTGAACATTTTTTTTAAAGTAAACACAAAAAGATAACCCATGATAAGGCTCATTCCGAAAACAAAGAACACTCTCCACAAAAGGTTATTCAACGGTCTTAAATGACTCAGGTCTGTCACCAATGTCATGAAGACATCGATGAGGGTCCAAAAAACCGCAATGATCAGAACAGTGCGATACCTGTATTTCCGTGCCCGGGACCAAAAGGAACCTGAACTTTTATTTGTTGCTATCATAATTTATTTTCAAGGTATGAATAGATAGCTTCTTGCGAATTGATACCCGTATTGCTCACCTGTTCATTTCTTACATGCTCCGTGTTTGGCAGCATCATAGTTACATTAAATGTATCGGCCCATTGAAGTTCAAAATAATCTAACAGTTCTTTTTTACAACTTTCATCCTTTACCTGGGCAAGCACCTCTATACGCCTGTAAAGGTTTCGTGTCATAAGATCTGATGAACCAATAGCTACCACTGCATTTTCGTTCTGGCCAAAAATGAATAACCTTGTATGTTCCAGGTACCGGCCAACGATACGCTTCACAATAATGTTACTGCTTTGCCCATCAGCGCCAGGTATCAGACAGCAAATGCTTCTAACGATCAATTGCACATGCACACCTGCATTGCTAGCTTTGTATAATAGTTCGATAAAACCGGGCTCTTCCAAATTGTTTACTTTTATTCTTATCAATGAAGGTTGTTTCTTTTCCGCCTTTTTTATTTCATTGTTAATTTGTTTTTCCAATTCGTAAAGCATATTGAACTGAGAAACCCACAGATCGGAAAACTTGATCTGTTGCTTCTCAATGCTTGCATCTTTCTTTTGCAGGAATTCAAACAGACGCATTAATTCCCTCGCAAAAGATTTATTGATCGTCATTAGCACATGATCAGTATAAAATGTAGCAGTTGATTCATTAAAATTACCGGTGCTTAAAACCGCGAAGCACACCGGCTTTTGATCAATAATTTTTTTTACCATCGCGATCTTTGAATGGACCTTGATCTTATTCTCGCTATAGATCAGCCGGATGCCTGCCTTTTTCATTACCCGGCTCCATTTAATATTATTTGCCTCATCGAACCTCGCTTTAAGTTCTATAAAAGCGGTCACATTTTTACCATTCCTCGCGGCACTGATCAATGCATTTACAATATGCGATTCTGTGGCAACCCTATATAATGTAATATAGATATGAGTTACGGCAGGGTCCACAGCAGCCTGGTTAAAAAAAGCCAATACAGGCACGTAGCTATGATAAGGCAGGTGCAGTAAAATATCCTTTTGAGTAATTACATTAAAAATATCCCAGTTCCCTTTGCCCAACGGGAATGAAAGTGGCTTTATCTTTTTATAGTTCAGTGAATTATTGAAAGAAGGGAAGCTGAAAAGGTTGCTGAGGTTATGATACCGGCCCCCTTCAAACATATCAGCTACCTGAACGTTATAAATAGTCGCTAAAAAATGCTGAAGGTTGGAAGGCATTCCTTTTTCATACAGGAAACGCGAAGTTTCACCCATATCTCTTTTTGACAATAACTTTTCAATCTTATCAAGAAGGTTTCTACTATACACATCCGTTAGGTTGAGTTCAGCATCGCGGTTAAACTTGATACTATAAACAGACTCTATCTTTTGCCCCGAAAATAATATATTGATATTCTCTCTCACAATATCATCAATGAAGACAACATATTGCATGTCATCTACCGGCGATAAAACATAAAATCGCTTTAACTTTGTAGACGGAATATTGATGATCGTATGACTGATGGTATCGTGCACTTTATCCTTTAACGTAATAACCAGGTATAGCTGGTTATTCTCAGGGTAAAAGGTACGTGAGGATTCTGCATCCAGGATGATCGGTTGTATGAACGATAATACCTGTGATAAAAAGATCTCTTTGATTTCCAGCTGGTGTTGTTGAAGAATAGGGCGGTTGTAATAAAAATAGATATTGTTCTGTTCCAGTTCTGGAATGATACTGTCCCTAAGGATCTGCCCAAATTCCTCTAGCTGATCTGTTAATTTATTTTGAACTATGTCTGATAGGTCTTCTTCATTAAACAGCGATTCTTTTCTGATCGTTTTTTTATCAAGCTGTGAAAAGACTCTTAAGGCAGGGTAGCGAACACGAAAGAACTCATCAAGGTTAGAAGAAAAGATCGCAAGAAATTTCAGGCGCTCAAATAATGGTACAGAAGTCTTTGAAGCTTCTTCTAACACCCGGTAATTAAACCCGAGCCAACTAAGATCCCTGTTAAAAAACATATTTTATTTTAAAATGGTGTGCCACTGGAATTAGTAATGCGCACACCGGTTTCCGCTACAGGCTCCTCATACATCATAGAAGCAATTGCAAATGCAATGACCGAAAGAATGATCCCGATCATAAAAATATTATAAGCAAGCCTGAGTAATTTGTATTTCTTTCCAAGGACAACCCCCAAAAAATAAATATCCTTGATGATAGACCGATATAAGTAATCGGAATCTTTCATCATTGCACGCATAGCTTTTTCATACGTATTAAGGTCAACCTTGTGAAAATTTCCGAAGAATAACAGGTTGGTTTTTTTATTCAGTATATCAACGTCACTGAATGTTCCCAGCGTTACTTTTGGCCGTGTTGCTAAAATTGCGATCACGATGGTGATAACAGCTACGGATAGGAACAAGATCGTTGGAATAGTTAAAAAAGGATCAGTTTGCAGTTTCCTTAAAAGGATCGAAAGTATCAATGAAATGATAATTGCATTAACCGATATAAGGATATTTGCTTTACTATCTGCCATTTCACTTAACTGAATATGATTCGAAGACGTTAACCGCAACATTGTCTGCATACCCTTAGTAGTGCCATCCTTCTCCGTTATTTGGGGACCGCGGTCTTCTTTGAATTCATCAACCTTTTCTTTTATTTTTCTTACCTGTTTAGTTTTTCTTTCTTGCAGTAATTCCTGGCAATATGAAGTGAAATATTTATGATTCACCAACATTTCATATGTCTTCCGGTCAAAAGCGATCTTTGTTATAGCGTCCTTATTAAAATAATTCATCTCAGAAAACACGCGCTTATTCGTTTCCTTAAAATCTTTTGTGCCAAAATTATAAGTATCCGCATCGCATATGATCTGTTGTAATATTCCAACAGGTTCATGCGGTGGCTTTGTTGCCATGATACATCCTGCTGCTTCTTCGAAAAGATCAGTTCTGCCCTGCTGGTCAAGAAAGCCTTTCATTAGTTCCACACCTTTTTCCTCATGCTCTTCAGGCTTTGCAACAAGATAACCGGAATCATGAAACCATGCAGCAATAACAAGTATATGCATCTCTTTTTCATTTAACTGGTAATGGCCAGCTATTTCCTTCACTTTATCAACTACGTATCTTGTATGGTCAAGATTATGGTATAAAAGATTTTCTTTCTTATTATCCTCATAAAGGCCTGTTATATACTGCTCTGTTTTTTTAAATAAATGCATATAATTAATGTATATGATTTAAAAATTAATATTGAATTTAGTGCCTAAAGAAACATTCACTAAACGGTCTTCATTGGAAAAGCCCATTGAAACAGAAAGGGAGATCAGGCTGTAAGGAACAAAATAAAATCCACCACCAAAAGAACTATGTATCTTTTTAGATGTTTCACTTTTTATCCAAACCTTACCCAGGTCATAATAACTAAGCAAACCTACATCCCCCGGAAATAGATACGACTTTGATTTAAAAAGCTTCACCCGCAACTCGGTGCTTTGGTAAGCCATGCTGCGGCCGGAGAACCTGTTCTTTCTGAATCCCCTGACATAATTATTTGCGCCGATATTCATCGCCTGGAAATATTCAAAATCCTTACTGAAGATATGGCCCATTCCAACCCTGATAACAGCGGATAAACGGCTCTGATCTGAGATAGAAGCATAGATCGTCATGTCCGTGCTTAGCTTTGCATACGAATGACTATGGCTGTTTATTCCATACGTTTGAGTAAAATCAGTGTACCAGGTTATACCCCTCGTAGGATAAACCTCACTGTTAGTATAATTAATATCCGCCTTTACTTTAAACCCGGCATAATTTTTTACTGAATACATGGCAGCAGAATCACGGCCTACAACAGCGGGGTCTTCCAATATCCTCCCCTTATTGAATTTATATGAATTGTTATATCTATAGTACACTGGTCCAACGGACATATCCAGGAAGCTGGTAACACGCTTTCTTACGAATAATTCTGCGATCAATGCATTGTTCCTTACACGGTAAAATTCCCTATCCCTGGTTTTATCGTAAACCGTTTCATTTCCATATCCATAAAAATTATTTAAGGTTGGATTGATCCATTCTGCATTTAAGACGATATCATTTTTTAATAGGACGTTATTAAAGATACCGTGATATTTTACCTGGTATGCTCCAAAACCAGGTGCATATAAAGTATTTATCTTTTGAAAAGTTGCGTAAGGATCTTTTCTAAAACCATAGGTATGTGCATTCATTCCAAGCCCGATCAGGATTTTATCTTCAGGGTTATATCCAAGGTTGAGGATCGGAAAAAGTGTTTTGTTATATTGGTAGCCATTGTTCTTGTAATCGTTTACCGCAGGATTAGAAGAAAATTCATTTTTTGTGCGCCGCAGGTGCTGGGTAACATTTTTTTCGGTGGAAAGGTCATATATATAATTCCTTACATTGCCTGCAAGATTAAAGGTGTCCGTTCCTTTTCCTCCAATAATTCGCACGCGTATCTTACTGCTAACATCCTGGTCTATTTCAAATTTATCATCTCCATTTAAGCCAAAAAGCCTGATCTCCTTTGTTTCATGCTCATCCAGTACCCTGTGATACATGACCGTGGCGGAATCTGATGTACTATTCTTTTTATAAACTGTCAACTCCATGCCCGCCGGATGTTTTTTAATGTGAAAAAATTCAGCTTTGTTGCTGCCGGCAATGGAAACCGTTTTTGAGATGAACCTGTAATAATGAAGCGCATCTTTCATCAGGTCATTTCGCCTGCTGATAAGTTTTTCCTCCACCATTTTTGCATCCATCGCAATCACGGGTGGTGGAAAGTTTGTTACAGCCTGCTTGATTACCGTATCAGGTAAATTCTTTACAAATTTGCCAATAATTCCTTCCCAATCAGACCTGTTTAAATTATTGAGGAACAACCGGTCAAAATCCCTTGCAACGTAATTAAGTCCATTAATGTTTCGAACGCGCCTTTTAAATCCCTGCAGAAATGGCATATGTTTCTTAGATAAGTATTTTAATGCAAGTCCGTCGGAATTAAAAAAAGCCTGGTCCCGATCCTTAGGAATAGGATAATATAACTTGCCTTTACCAGTATCAGCGGTCCCCCATTTCCATTGATCAGCATGCCGGTCAAAATCACCAATCAGCATATCAAGCAACCGTGCATTCAATACTTTTTGCTGGTCTACATGATGGTCATTATCCTCATACATTTTGCTCAAAACTTTGAAAGTGCTTTTTGGATCCTTATCAACATCAGGAGTCCTGCTTTCAAGCATACATACCGTATTAGCGAATAACGGGCGGTAGTAACCAAAAGCTACATCATCCGGCACAAAAAAGAATTCTGGTTCAGGAGTAGGAACACCTACTGCAATTGATATAGTAGGAACAACCAATGGCGCATAAGGATTGCTGGCGCTGATCATGTCTTCTACAATATTTTGTGCGATGGTGCGGCGAAGATTCGTCGGCAACGCTTTTTCAGGATCTTTTTCTACCGAGCGAAGCGTCCATTCGTTCCCTTTAGCATCTTTCATTTTAAGGGATTTTGTTTGTTTTCCGCCACCCAGGCTTTCTATTGTTAATCCTCCTTTCTCTTTGCTGATATTAAAAACTTTAAAAGTTACAGGAGTGCTCCATTCTTTCCGGTAGTTCTTACCCAACAGGAATTGCTTAAAACCAGAATAATTCTTATACTTATCAGTTGCAGAGATCACCACACTATCCTTAAAGGCATACTCAACCTGTCTTATGGTATCACTTGCCTTTAAAGGTATCCTTGAAAAATCCAAAATGTTATTTGCATATGCATTCCGCACATAATCACCTTCAACAACATAAAAGGTTGCCTGCACATTTTTATTCTTTGATACATCCAGGACTACAAATCCATTATCCGGTGAAGCAAAAAGTGTATGCCTGCTTTTTGAAACCCTTGACGTTTTACTTCCACTACCGCTAACAATATAATTGTATCCGCTATCCTGTATCATTTGTAAAGTATGCTCGTGGCCGGAAACATAAATAACATTTTTATGTCCGTTAACCACTCCTTCGATATCATTTTTCATACTTTGATAAAACGGATGCTTAAGATCTTCTGAGGTTCCAAATACAGCCCTTGTTAACGGGTACGCAGAGCCTAAGATCGGTAATGGAATATACAATTTAGGCATTGCATCTGTAAAGGGGAATATGTGTTGCTTAAGCGTAAAAAATCCACCATGCTGACCATAACTTCGAAAGGGATGATGCATTGCCAGCAATACAAGCTTTTTATCATTCCTGGATAAAATATCCTCCAGTTGTACGAGTACCTCCGCTTTCGTTTTATACGGGCAATCGGATTCTATTCCGGGCTTATCAAATTCATGGAGCCACCATTGGCTGTCAATGATCACAAGCATTACATCGTTGTTGATCTTTACTTCTACTGGGCCCGGGCAGCCATCTCTTGGAAGCATGGTAACATTGCTATTACTAAGAACATCAATATACGATTGCACCCGCAGGATCGATTCGTAGCCATTACTGCCTCCATTTGCCCAATCATGATTTCCTGGTATGAAATAAACTTTTGCATCACTGTTTCCTGCAATATGGATCTGTGAATCAAGCGGCGCTTTGGCAATATCATAAGTTGGTAATGAATTATCAGGCAAACCGGTTTTATATAGATTGTCGCCAAGGAATATTACGGTTGTCTTCCTGTTCATTGGAATGATCTGCTTAACCGCGGAAACCACGGGGTGGCGTCCATTTGTGAGTTGACCCGCATCACCAACCAAAACTATGGTAGCCTGGATGCTATCCTGAGCAATTAGGTTAACAGTGAACATCAAGGAAATCATCAGCAAAAAAACATATCTCATCTGCCTTTTAGTTTGTTTTTTAATATAAGCAATTCCGGGAAGCCATTGTCTGCAAATTCATTTGATATGATCATATCACCTTGAGGAGTAAACGCAATTCCTTCGGGCTGCTTATAAATACCGGGATCTAATTTATAAACTTTTTTAAATTCACCTTTCTTAGAGGTTATTACTATCATTTTATTAACTGCTGAAATTATGTACAGATCTTCCGTTACAGGGTTTACTGCAGCAGCAGAAGCTTTAACATGAAATTTATCCTGTCCAATACTCCTTGCAATTGGCACAGCATCCGCAGTTACAAATGGCATATAACCATTTGCTGGCTGTTTATAATCGTAAGAAAATGAACTAAAGGATTTCTTTGTGTCTTCTTCGCATTCCTTACAGATCATTACAAGCTTATCAGAATCAGGATCAAGGTAAAGCGATTCAAATTCGTTTACCTTTTTCGATTGATCTGAAAAATTTGCTTTTGTAGTACTGATCGAATCATGATTAAACTTCACCGTTACTATATCACCATTGCTTACCAGGATGTAAAATGTACTATCGATCAGTACAATATCTTCGTAATCCCGTCGCTTATCAAAGCGCCATTCCTTTAATGCGTTAGGATTCATGATCGGTATCTTAAAAAGCATACCGTCTTCATCAACAATAGCAAATACACTTGTATCTTTTGGATAGTAAGCAATTCCTGAGATCTCATCAACATCTGTAGGTAATTTTATAACAGTAGGCCTTGAAAAATTATACATATCACTGTCAGCAAATTTCTTTTTCTTACCAATACCATTACAACTGCTGAAAAAACAAAAAATAATATAGGTTAAACAAAAAGCAATGGGCGTTCTAAATGAAGACATGGAATTGATTATTAGAGTATTAAAGTTATACTTTGTCAAAAGATATGCCAACCCGCAGATGTAAAGGTAATTAGAGCAATCAATTGTTTATGAAGTGATTTATCAGTGCTCATCACCGATGAATCCCCATGAATTTTTTAGCTGCTCCACTGCAATGGCGGGCATTTGGAGCGTATCGTAATGCCCGGCGATCTTTTTTTGCCGGTATGCTTCATATAAAGTAACAGCACAGGCTACTGAAATGTTCAGGGATTTGATAATTCCCACCTGAGGTATTATAAAATTTCCATCACCCAAACCAATGATCTCTTCGCTTACGCCACTGTGCTCATTTCCAAAAACAAGTGCAACTGATTCTGCCAGGTCCAGGTCATATAGGTCCACGGCATCAGAACTTAGATGTGTGGTATATATTTTTTTAAATTTTTTACGCAATGCAGCAAAACATTCCTTGGCGTCTGTAAATTGATGTATGGTCAGCCATTTTGCGGCACTTGAGCTACTTTTTGCACCCCACTTCCTATGTTTATCGATAACTGAATTCAGGACATAGATATCCTGGATCCCAATTGCATCACATGTACGCATTACGGCAGAGATGTTATGAGGGTCTGAAACGTTTTCAAGCACCACCGTTATTGCCGGCTGCCTTTTTTGTAAAACTGCATTCAACCTTTCATTTCTTTCAGGCGTCATTCTGCGAAAATCGTCTAATTGTGTATATAAATAACCTCCTGTCAAAATATTTATATTACGGTTGAAATCATTCCATACATTTAGCGAAATTTTTATAAAAATGAGAAAACTAATTGCAATAATACTTTTGGCCAGTGTTTTTTATGGTTGTAACAACAAAAAGGAGCAAACAGAAATTGCACCAAAGCCAGATGTACTTGCCTCAAATATTGACTCAACAGTAGACCCTTCAGATGATTTTTTCCTGTATGCAAATGGCGGTTGGATCAAAAAAAATCCTATACCAGGCGAGCAGTCGTCGTGGGGGATCGGAAACCTGGTTCTTGAAGAAAATATGAAACGACTGAGAGAGATAAGTGAAAAAGCAGCCAAAACAAATGCAGCTAAAGGTACAAATGATCAAAAGATCGGCGACTTCTGGACCGTTGCAATGGACAGCATGAAAATAAATACAGATGGCTTAAAACCTATCCAGGCCTTGTTAAACAAAATAGATGCAATATCAGACGTAAACTCTCTACTGACCACTGTCTCAGAATTAAAGAAAGCAGGTTCGTCTACGCTTTTTAGTGAGTATGTAGGACAGGATGCTAAAAAAAGCGACCTGATGGCTTTTAACTTATGGCAGGGCGGGCTAGGATTGCCGGAAAGAGAATATTATTTTAAAGATGATTCCTCAACACAAAATATCAGGAATGAATACTTAAAGCATATTTCAAAGATACTTGTGATGTCGGGAGAAGACACTGCAGTTGCCTCTACTGTGGCAAAAAATATTTTGAAGCTTGAAACAGATCTTGCCAGGTCATCAAGGAAGATTGAGGACCTGCGTGATCCATACAAAAATTATAACAAAATGGCCATTTCAGATCTCTCAAAGATGGCGGCAAATATTAACTGGCCTGATTACATGTCGAGTATGGGCGTAAGATCAGTTGATTCCGTTATCGTGGGCCAGCCTGAATTTTATACAGCGTTGAATAAGGCGCTGACTGTAACTCCAATCGCCGACTGGAAGCAATATGTGAAATACAATTTATTGAATGATATGGCGGGTGTTTTGCCAGATGCATATGGAGATGAAGCATTTAATTTCAGCAAATTATTCAGCGGTGCAAAGGTGAGAAAACCAAGATGGAAAAGGGTTGTCCAGATGGAAGAAAATGCTATGGGTGAAATGCTGGGACAGCTGTATGTAAAAGAATTCTTCAATGAAACTGCAAAGAAAAGGTATACAATGATGGTTGAATCGATCCGCGAAGCATTAAAAGACCGTATCAGCAAGCTAACGTGGATGAGTGATAGCACAAAACAAAAAGCCTATGCCAAGCTTGCCGCGATCAAAAGCAAAGTAGGCTATCCGGATAAATGGAAGGATTTTTCAACGCTTATAATAGGAAAAGAAAGCTTTGCTCAGAATTATATGAATGCAAGCATGTTCTGGCATAATTACGAATATAATAAATTAGGAAAGCCGGTAGACCGGGATGAATGGAGTATGACACCACAGACATACAATGCATATTATAATTCCAGTAATAATGAAATTGTTTTACCTGCAGGAATATTTACTGTTCCGAATTACAGGGATGAAGAACTGGATGATGCTACGGTTTATGGCTATGGAGGTGCAAGCACGATCGGACATGAGATCACTCATGGATTCGATGATGAAGGAAGGCAATTTGATGAAGTCGGCAATTTAAAAAGCTGGTGGACAAAATCGGATGAAGAATCTTTTACCAAAAAAGCCGATGTTATGGTAAAGCAATTCAATGAATACGAACCTGTGAAAGGCTATCATATAAATGGTAAGGCAACATTGGGCGAGAACATTGCAGATCTCGGCGGTATATTATTAGGAATTGAAGCTTTCAAAAAAACAGCACAGTATAAAGAGAATAAAAGCGTAGCTGGATTAACACCTATGCAGCGCTATTTCTTAGGCTATGCGTTGGGGTGGTTAGGCCATACAAGGGAAGAGCAGTTAAGAAGCAGGTTGCTGACTGATGTGCATTCGCCCGCTCAATACAGGGTGAACGGGCCTTTTATGGATGTAGACGAATTCTATTCTACGTTCTCCATCAAGCCTGGTAGTAAAATGTACAGGGCGGATAGTTTAAGGGTGCGGATCTGGTAGTGCATGTGTTTTAAAAGTTTCAAAGGATCTAAAAGTTTAACAGGTTCGAGAAGTTCCAAACAACCTGTTGAGCTTCTTAAACCTCTTGAACCTTTTGATCGAAATAACCCTTTTTAAACTCTTAAACGTTATAAGCGACCATGCGAACTGAATTAAAAAAAGAAGAAAAAGTATTGTTGATCATAAGACATCATTGGTTCAGGCTGGTGACACCTTTTTTATTATGGATCGTATTGGTTGTAGTCTCAGCTTATTTCTATGATGCATCTACTGCATTGATCATCATTTTGATCGGAAGCCTCTACCCTCTCTTCATGTTTTTTAGCTGGTACCATAACATCTGGGCTGTCACTAATCTAAGGGTTATTGATGAAAAAGGTTTCATTACAAGACAGGCAAAAGAAAGTCCGCTGGATAAGATTAACAACATTGAATATGAGCAATCCTTCTGGGGAAGGATCTTTGGCTATGGAAATGTTGACATTCAAACTGCTGCCGAAATGGGAGAAAGCAGCTATACAATGATCCATCACCCCAAACTTTTGAAAGATACGATCACCCAGGCTAGAGAAGAGACCAAGACAAAAGAAATGACCAACCAGGCACAACAACTGGCTAAGGCAATTGCTGAAAACTCTTATTTGCAGAATCGTTCCCCCGAAATGATCGCTGATGAACTACATAAATTGTATGAATTAATGCAAAAGGGAGCAATAACGTTCGAAGAGTATGGATCGCAAAAAAAGAAGTTGATGAGCAGGTAAAATATCTCTCATTCTTTTTATGTCGGCAATAGCTCAACACCAAGTCCCGGTTTATTGTTATACAGAATTTTTCCAAGATCAAATTTAACTCCGTCAGCTATGTCCTCAGATAAAAGAAGCGGGCCATCCATATCCACATAATCTAACATCGGGGCCAGTTGTGCAATAGCAGCAGTACCTATTGAGCTTTCGTTCATGCAACCCACCATTACTTTCATTCCAAGTTCTTTACCCTTCGTGATCATCCTCCTGGCAGGTGTTATCCCACTGCATTTTGTAAGCTTTATATTGATGCCATGAAAATGATTAACACATTTCACCACATCTTCTTCCTTCACACAGGATTCATCTGCTATCAATGGTAGTGAAGAGCACTTATAAAGTACTTTCATATTTTGCCAATCATCTTTTGCCAAAGGTTGTTCAATGAATTCAACACCGAGTTCTTTTAGCAGCGGTATTTTATGCATTGCTTCTTCCATGGTCCAGGCCGCATTTGCATCTACCCGAAACATGGCATTGGTTTCTTTTCTTAAAGCAGCAACTTTTTCCATATCGTCTTCCATGCCCACCTTAATTTTATAAATGGGCCATGGCCTTTCTTTCATTTTTTTAACCATCATTTCTATGCTATCAATACCTATCGTAAAATCTGTAGGAGGTGATGTAGAAATGTCAAGCTCCCAAAGTTCATGGAGTTGTTTTCGTTTCAATTTTCCATAGAGATCCCAACCAGCCATATCCAATGCACAAACAAGGAATGAATTATTGGGAAACAGGTGATGCAGGTAATGCCAGTAACGCTCGGGATCAGAAAACGAAAATTTTTCTATGAAATTTTTTTTAAGCTCAAGGTCGGAAATCATTTTTTCCACTGGAATATTATAATAACTGATAGCAGGAGCTTCACCATATCCTTTTATCCCAAAGAAGTCAAGTTCCACAATGAAGGTCGGCTGGTGCGTCTTTGTTCCCTTAGAAATGGTAAAAGGATGTATAAATGGAAGCTCAAATATTCGGTAAGAAACTTTCATTTTATCGGCCACTCTGTTTAATAAGCTGTTTTAATTCCTGGCTCAGTGGTTTGTGTTTTATCAGGTCTTCAAGTGTAATATGCATACGGTAATCCCAGCTATGATCTGGATCTGAAGGAATATTGATCCTTTCTGATGAAGGATCCTCTCTGCGGATTTCATTATCCATTGCAAGAATGTCTTGTAGTAAAAAAATTGACCACATTGCGGGAGATTCTAAATGTTGTTTAATGATCTCTTTGCAGATCCATGGCTCGCAATAAAAAGGTGCCATCCCTTGTTGGCCTATCAGGTAATTGTAAAAATATTGTATGTTCTCTTTGTCATTTTCCCACCACTGCCTGATCGTACTCATATCATGGGTTGAAGGAGTTACCACACTCAGGTAAATTGCATTTTTGGGATGTGAAAAATTCTCTCCTATTTTTTTCGGCATTCTTTGCACCTGGAGTGAAAGGATCTCTCTTTCTTTTAATACATTTTCTACAAAGCCGGGAACCATTCCAAGATCTTCGGCACATATCAGCATGTCAGTATTAAGCTGCAAGGCATTTAACTTATGCTGGCCCACATCTTTCCATAGTTCATCCTGCATCCCGAAAAAATATCGATTGTACAAAGCATTTAGTTTCTGTTGCTGGTCATATTCCAGTTGCTTATAAGAATCTGTATGCTGCATGTTGATGCGAAAATGATAATGAGCAGTTGCCGCATTGTCCCGTAACAGTATGACATCCGCTACCTGGTCGAACAAACTTTGTTGTAAAATAAGTTTAGCAGGATATTTTTTTAAAAAAGCAGCCATGCCTACCTGTGAGTTTAGGGAAGCTTTAAAAATATAATTGTCAAGAATATTTTCTTTTATCCATACCTCGTTTCCGGGGAAGTTGCGTGCTAAAATCTCATCTGTAATATAAGGTTCGCAGAAACGCTTTTCATGGAATTGAATACCTGTTGATTCAATATCATGTATGCTTAAAGGCAAGGATGGAAAGAAAACACCCAATATGCCCTCAACATCCTTTAAAGGAATGCTCCAGATCCTGAAAAAACCCAGAATATGATCGATCCGTATCGCATCAAAATAATTGCTCATGTGCTCCATTCTCTGACGCCACCATCCATAGTTATCACTGGCCATTTCATCCCAGTTGTAGGTGGGGAATTCCCAGTTTTGTCCTTTAACTGCAAAAGCATCGGGTGGCGCACCCGCTTGCATATCCATGTGAAATAGAGTTGGGTGCATCCATGTTTCAGCGCTATAACGTCCAACCCCAATAGGAAGATCGCCCTTCAAAATAATACCATTCTTATGAGCATAATCCACAACGTCCAGCAACTGGAGGTGAAGATGGTATTGGGTAAAATAATGGATAGCTATTTCATCGTAATGAGCGGTATCCGGACTTACGAGCTCTTGAACTGAATGTTCCTCATAATTATTGAAATCTTCCCACCTGGAGGGATCGGGAGAATTATTCAGGTCACGTAAATAACAAAAAGCTGCATATGGGACCAGCCAATCACGGTTAAGATCAAAGAATTTAAAAAAAGCAAGATCATCCTTAAATGAATCCTTTTGGTTATAGTATAATTCTTTAACTGCCTCACCTTTTATCTTCACTACCGCTTCATAATTAATTTTTGGCTGATCATTAAGCGAAGTGACCTGCACTGCAAGCTCTTCAGAAATTTCAATGGATGCCGCAATTAAAAGCTTTCTAACATTTAAGTACATCGGATGCAGCGCAAATGCTGATATCGATGCGTATGGATAAGAATCCTTGATACTGTGAGTTGCGATAGTATCATTAATTGGCAGCAACTGGAGAACTTTTATACCTGTGGCCTTTGCCCAATCAATGAGCAAATTCAGGTCAGTGAAATCTCCGGCTCCCCAGCTGGTAGCCGACTTCATTGCAGAAACGGGGACATTTACCCCGGTTCCCTTCCATTTGAACTGATCAAGCAATGGGAATACCTGGAATAATTCAATTGTATCCTTTCCATGAAATTCTTCAATTACCCTGTTCTCGCCCGCTTCATAATGAAGCAACTTTTTTTCTTTGAGATCGTAAATACCAAATTTATAAGTGATAGGATATTTCTCTTTGGTAAGGTTTAGATGAATAGTCCAATGGTCCTTTACCCGGTGTAACAGAACAGTCTCATCTGCTGCCCATTCATCGATTTGTTTTGCAGAACCGCTGATACAAATAGCTTTATCATCCAGTAAGTGTGGAACAAATACCCTGAAAATATGTGTGAACTTTTTGGATTTCCCTTTTTTGCCAGCCTTTTTTTTTCCAAAAACCTTCTCAAATGGTTTACTCTGAAAAACGTTTTGATATAGAGGTTCAACCTGCCATTCATCATAAACATCCAGGTTAGTGGCTTTTAATTTTTTAAGGTTAAGATTTCTTTCTTTGCATTCATCATAAACATTTGCTTTCCCATCGTCTTTCAAAAGATACCTGTAAAAGAGTTGATCTTTATCTTTAAGCAGATCGTTATTCAATAAAACATGCCAATACTCTTCATTGTAATAATTCATTGCAACCTCCGCTAAGCTTCCGTCGTCATTATTCAGAATTGCATATAAGGCCTGACCATAACGCGTTTTATATTTAATAAACAGCTGAATCACCATAATCGTTCTTTCAATTCGCAATTTAAGCAGAATCACAATACTGTAATTAGCAGAATTATTTTAAATACAAAAAACAATGATTTATTTCTTCTATCTTATATTTGCAAAAAATCATAACAATGGCGACAGCAAGAAAATCTTCCTTACTTTATTGGTTTTTATTTATAATCTCGGTGGGAGTATTTTTTTGGGTGTATTCATTTGCAGGCGGTTATTGTTCGATGATACTTCCTTTCAACGTCACGTTTTTTGCACTTGCACTTGATCTGATGTAGAAATTGCAATAAAATAAAACGCCCTCATTAACACGAGGGCATTTTTTATGCTATAAAATTAATTCTACCTGATCGGCCTGCAATGTTTATAATGTCCACTGGCAGCTTGTTGAACCGTAACCGAACGGCTACAGGAAACAAGCAATGTCATAATACTCAAAACTGCAACGATTTTTTTCATAATATGGGTTTAGTGGTTAGCGCGAGACTTTCTAACGAATACATTATGGTTTTAGTATGTGCTTCAACAAAAAAGTACCCACATTGATTATGGGTACTAATCACTATACTTAAAAACTCTACTTAACTTCCTCAAATTCAGCATCCGTCACATTTTCCCCGCCACCTGCATTTTCAGTTTGTTGTTCCTGTCCTCCGTTACCGTTTGGCTGCGGTTGCTGACCGTCTGCTGGTTGCCCGGCTTCCTGGGTTGCTTTATACATTTCCTCACTGGCTGTTGTCCATGCTGCATTTAATTCTGCCATAGCAGTATCAATTTGAGCAATATCCTGTGCTTTGTGCGCATCCTTAAGCTTGGTAAGCGCAACTTCTATAGGAGATCTTTTATCTATAGAGATCTTGTCACCATATTCCTTTAATTGTTTTTCTGATTGGAATATTAAGCTATCTGCCTGGTTGATCTTTTCAATCTTTTCTTTTTCTTTCTTATCTGACTCTTCATTTGCTTTTGCATCATTCTTCATCTTTTCAATCTCTTCTTTGCTAAGACCGCTTCCTGCCTCAATTCGGATCTTTTGCTCTTTCCCGGTACCTTTATCCTTTGCCGTTACATGAAGGATACCATTTGCATCAATATCAAAAATAACCTCTACCTGTGGTACACCTCTTGGAGCCGGTGGAATTCCATCAAGGTTAAACATTCCAAGACTTTTATTTTGATTTGCCAAAGGCCTTTCTCCCTGTAAAACATGTATCTGCACCCCAGGCTGGTTATCACTTGCTGTACTGAAGGTCTCAGATTTTTTTGTTGGTATGGTTGTATTACTGTCAATAAGCCTTGTCATAACGCCACCCATTGTTTCAATACCGAGACTAAGTGGTGTAACATCCAGTAACAATACATCTTTCACTTCTCCAGTTAATACCGCTCCCTGGATGCCTGCACCAATTGCAACAACCTCATCCGGGTTTACGCTGCGGTTTGGTTTCCTGTCGAAGAATTTTTCTACGATCTCCTGCACCTTTGGTATCCTGGTGCTACCACCAACTAAAATAACTTCATCTATTTGTGACCTGTTTAAACCTGCATCTTTCAAAGCCTGCTCACAAGGTTTTAAACAACGCTCAAATAATTTATCTGCCAATGCTTCAAATTTTGCACGGGTAAGTTTTTTTACAAGGTGTTTGGGAACCCCATCAACTGCAGTTACATAAGGAAGATTTATTTCAGTTTCGGCAGAAGAGGACAGTTCCACCTTTGCTTTTTCCGATGCCTCTTTTAAACGCTGTAAAGCCATTGGATCTTTACGAAGATCAATTGCTTCATCCTTTTTAAATTCATCAGCAAGCCAATCCATGATCACTTTATCAAAATCATCACCGCCGAGATGCGTATCACCATTAGTGGATTTTACTTCGAACACACCATCACCTAATTCCAATACCGAAATATCGAATGTTCCGCCACCAAGGTCAAACACTGCAATTTTCTGGTCTTTACCTTTTTTATCCATGCCATAAGCCAGCGCAGCAGCAGTAGGCTCATTAACGATCCTTCTCACATTAAGTCCGGCAATTTCACCGGCTTCTTTTGTGGCCTGTCGCTGTGCATCATTAAAATATGCGGGAACGGTGATCACTGCTTCATTTACTTCCTGTCCCAGGTAGTCTTCAGCCGTTTTCTTCATTTTCTGAAGTATCATAGCGCTTATTTCCTGGGGGGTGTATAGCCTGCCATCAATGTCGATCCTAACAGTATTATTGTCACCTTTTACGATCTTATAACCCCAATGTGTAATCTCTTCCGTGACCTCATCAAAATTGCGGCCCATAAAACGCTTAACACTGGAGATGGTATGGTGTGGATTCGTGATAGCCTGGCGCTTTGCGGGATCCCCTACCTTTCTTTCACCATTCTTCAAAAATGCAACAACGGATGGTGTTGTACGGCGACCTTCATCATTAGCAATTACAACGGGTTCATTACCCTCCATAACTGATACGCAACTGTTCGTTGTACCAAGGTCGATTCCAATTATTTTTCCCATGATATTTTTTTTATTATTTATTTATGGTTTGTCAATCATTGTGCCAAGCAGGATCAAATGAAAAATTGGCAGATAGAGGAGATTATTTTGCCCTGAAACTGAAATGCTTCTGACTTAGATAACTAATGGTGATGATCACGCAGGTTGTGAGAACCTGGCTTACCATAACATTCCATAAAAGCACTTCCACAAGTAGTTTCAGCAGTAAATAATTGATAATTAGATTGACGGAAAAACTCAGAAAATACCGAAATAACTGGATCCTGCCTTTTAAATTAGACCCGGTAAATACGATGTATTTGTTCAGCAGAAATCCTGCAGTAAATGATACGAAAAATGACAATAAAAGTGCTGCAATATGAGGCTTGAAAGCAAAAAAACCAAGGTCGAACACCTGCTGGTTAAACAGGTATTGATAACCTACAAAGTAAACAACCAGCCCCAGTACTGTATTCATTCCTCCACAGGCTGCGTACCTAAAGGTTTGTATGGGCATGAGTTTTTGGAAGGGAGGATAGAAAAGGTCGAGGAAAGTTGTTAGTCTTTGCTTCATGAAAAGCCGTAAGCTGCAAGCTACAAGCTGTTAATAATAAGAGACAGCTCTAACCGCTTTTTAATAATTTTAGTATATAGTTACAAAAAATAAAAGTTATTTCAACCTTTTTGTTATTAGCTTACAGATTATAGCTAACAGCTTTCTATCTATACAATTCCTCCCTCATAGCTTTTACTCTTTCATCTGCAAGATATTCATCATAGGTCATCAGTTTATCGATCATTCCTTTTGGTGTGAGCTCGATGATCCTGTTTGCCACAGTATGCATGAACTGGTGATCATGGGTTGTCAATAAAATGATACCCGTATATGCGATCATATTGTCGTTAAAAGAAATAATACTTTCCAGGTCGAGGTGATTCGTTGGCTCATCAAGTATAAGCACATTCGGATTTTTAAGCATCATCTTACTGATCATACAACGAACTTTTTCACCACCACTCAGCACATTGGTCTTCTTCAATATCTCATCTCCACTGAATAACATTTTGCCAAGAAATCCGCGTAAAAAATCTTCATCAACATCTTTTGTAGTTGGAGGAACATACTGCCGGAGCCAATCCATCAGGTTTAGTGTGCTGCCTTCAAAATATTCACTGTTATCGTTGGGAAGATAGGCAGTGGTTACCGTTGTACCCCATTCATAAGTGCCACTATCTGCTTTCATTCTTCCATTAATGATCTCGAAGAAAGTAGTAAGTGCAATAGGATCACGGCTGATAAAGGCGATCTTATCACCCTTTTGAATATCAAATTTTATTTTGCTGAAAATTGGTTTACCATCACTTGATTTCGCGAGATTTTCAACCTTTAATATTTCATTCCCAACTTCTCTTTCCTGTTTAAAAATGATACCGGGATATTTCCTGTTACTCGCAGTGATGTCTTCAAAAACAAGTTTATCCAAAGCCTTTTTTCGAGAAGTTGCCTGTTTGGATTTAGAAGCATTTGCGCTAAATCGAGCGATAAACTCCAATAGGTCTTTCTTCTTTTCTTCTGTCTTTTTATTTTTGTCAGTTGCCTGTCTTGCGGCGAGTTGGGAACTCTCATACCAGAATGTATAATTTCCTGTGTAGATCTTGATCTTTTTCTTATCAACGTCTGCCACGTGCGTGCATACCGCATCTAAAAAGTGACGATCATGACTAACAACCAAAACTATATTTTCATAATCCGCCAGAAAATTTTCCAGCCAGCTGATGGTTTCTACATCCAGGTTATTGGTAGGCTCATCCAATAATAAAATATCCGGATTGCCAAATAAAGCCTGGGCAAGTAATACCCTTACCTTAAGGTTTGCGCTGATATCTTTCATCAGTACCTGGTGTAATTCATCCTTTACACCCAATTCACTCAGGAATGTGGCCGCATCGCTTTCTGCAGTATAACCGCCCATCTCTCCGAATTCATGCTCAAGCTCACCGGCTTTAATTCCATCCGCTTCGGTAAAATCTTCTTTTGCGTATATGGCATCCCGTTCGTGCATTACCTGCCACATTTTCTTATGCCCCATCATGACGGTATTCAAAACTGTTTCTTCATCGAAAGCAAATTGGTTTTGATTCAATACTGCCATTCTTTCTCCAGGAGTTATATCAACAGTTCCTTTGTTAGGATCGATCTCACTGCTTATGATCTTTAGAAAGGTGGATTTTCCTGCACCATTTGCACCTATTACACCATAACAATTCCCTTTGGTGAAATTTATATTAACCTCATCGAACAAAACCCGCTTACCATATGCAAGCGTTACGTTATTTACACTTATCATAATTATTAAAAGTGTGCAAAGGTAATACATAATGCATAATGGATCGCCTA
>JBDSDG010000072.1:0-5059 GCA_039920685.1 Ferruginibacter sp. | reverse complement strand
CAAAGGGAGCGGTTAAAGTTCCTTGATTGCCGTCGCTTCCATTGGTTGCGACATAGTAAGTTGTTGCGTTACTAACGAATGCCGACATGCTAAGGACTATAAAGAGAATAGCATTTTTCATCTAAATTGAATTGAAGTTGGTTAAATTGGGATAGATTATTATTTTATTGATGCGGCACAGGTATCGGAATAAGTTTCCAAACAACGTTCTGTAAGCTACTTTCATCAAGATGGTTTGGCCTGAACAACTTCATGGAAAAGTCTGTGATCGGCCTACAGATGTGGATCGCCAATTGTATAATTTGGTTTTTCATTCGGAGTTCTTTTTGTTAATTGTTTGATTATATCATTGCCGGAAAGCTTTTCAAAGCCTCGATATCCCGCAACAATAATGAAGTTTAAAATCCGTTCTTATCTTGTGAAGATGGTTTTTGATAGAATCATTGGATCTTTACAAGGACACACCATTTTCAACAATCACGCCACCCTCTCTTACCCTGCGTAGATTTAATCAGCAATTAGTCGTAGCGATTTTCCCTGACCTGATGTAGTAAAAAATACATTATGCTTTTTTTGATTACATATAATTATGTATATAATATATTTACACCCTATTTATACAATATTTTTGATCTAATTATTAGCAATTTTTTTCACTGTCAATTATCCATTAAACAATGAATTGACTAAAAGATTAGGTTAATGGCATAAAAAAAGGATGACATAAAGCCATCCTTAAACAAATTCTAATTTTATGTTTTACCGCTTCAACAAAGTAGCCGTTTTCGATTCTTCTGCGGTCATCAGTTTACAATAATAAATTGCTCCGGCTGCAAATACCGGCCTGGCTATGTTATTCATTCCTTTTTGCAGAATAATGTCTGATCCAAATAATAATCTTCCACGGGCGTCATACAAACCTAGCATGGAAGGCTGTTGTTTTGAACTGTTTATATTCAGCCTAAGCATATTATTGCTTAATTCAGAAGTCACAAAAGTGATCGATCCTAAACTATTATCCTTAATTGTAGCGCTTACGATCGTGCTATACTCATATTGCCCATCCCTGTCTACCATTTTCAAACGATAGTAATTGATCCCAGGCTTTGGGGATATGTCGGTAAAATTGTATTCCATACGAATGGTGCTATTCCCATTTGAATTTACTGTTCCCAAAGAAGAAAAATTAATACCATCAATACTTGATTCTACGAGGAAAAAGTCACTGTTCACTTCTGTAACTGTAGCCCATTGAAGTAAAACTCCGGCTGGCCTTAATGAAGCAGTCAGGTCTACCAGCTTTACCGGAAGTACAGTACCATTTTCATATGCACCCCTGTCCGGAGCTGAACCGATATAGGGTAAACCTACGTTCGTACCTGAATTGACAAGGTCTGATGCTGGCACAAGATGTAAAAAGTTCAATACAGGTAAACTCCCGTCAGATTGTCTCGGGCCATCAGCGCCGGTAGAAGTTATGCTTAAAAAGTCTCCTGAAGTAACTGTTACTCCAACATTCCATGTGTTGAAAGAACCTGTGGTTTCATTACCCCGCCTTGCCTGGGCATCCATAAAAGAAACGTTGTTCCTGAAATCCTGTACCGGTGCCGGTGAGACGAAATCCCACATATAACCTGTTGCACCATTCTTAAAGGAAGTGTTGTTATACAATTTGTATTTCATATCGCCTACATTTTGGTTGAACCCATGTTGCTTGTTCTCGAATGCAACACAATTGGTAAGCGTTCTTAATAGTGTATTGTGCATACCACCTGCATCAGGGCCGAGCTTAAAACCATCCCCATCACCACGTTGAATAAACGTTCCTGGCTCAAAACCATTCCAGAAACTCCAGCAATTCTTTAGTGTCTGGATGCCATTGGTTCCATAAAAATCAAATCCATCATCAGAAACCCACCATGCCCTGCAACGATCGAAAGTATTCCGGGTTGCATTAACGCCTCCTGTACAATCAAAGCCATTTGATCCTCCCCATGCGCCGGGATTACTCATCCTGTCATCAAGGTGATGAGCATCGCAATTTACGAACAGGTTATCGTTTACCCCATCACGTAAGTAGAAGCCGTAGCCTCCCATATGATCTACCTCAGTAAATTCTATAGTAGTGTGATTCACATTTTCAATATGAAAGCCGCGTGTAATTCCTGATCCGCTGGTATGTTGCTTCATACCGGTTATCCTCAATCCTTTGATATGCACATATTCAGAATTTATAAGACTAACACAAGTAGGATCGGAATAGCTCGGTGTAATATTATCAAAATTAAAGACCGGGAATTCCCCTGGATACGCCCATATCTTGATCATACTCGTTGCAGTGCCATGGAGGTTTTGCAATTGGCAATGAGTAGACACACTTGCTGCTTTGGTTGTTCTGTAAGTCCCGCCCCGTATGTACGCAACATCCCCTGCAACCATTACAGACGATAATTTCTCCCAGGTTGCAAATGGAGCTGTTAATGTTCCCGGATTACTGTTGCTTCCGTTAGGTGCAACATAATAAGTGGCCTGAGTTGTAGTTGCACCAAGAAGAGTATTCATTGATGTTACCATCCTGGCTGCGATCGTTTTTAACCCGTCGTAGCTCCAGTTTGAAGGATCACCTGTATTGAAAGCAGCACCTGAAACATCGATCGCCCTTCCTAATGGTATATCTTCATCTGATAATTGCTGAATGGCAGTATTCCAACTCGAAGGAAAACCACTTACAGTCTGGTTAAATTTAGTTATGATAAAAGGAATATTAGAACCATAGCGAGATCTGAATTGAGACCTGAATGTATTCATGTCGTTTTTCCATTGCTGGGGATAGTTAGGATTTCCATCATATTCAACCCAATCATTTAATCCTATGCTTTGCCAAACTGTGATACGATATTCCTGTCCAAGCCCATCAAGATATGCAATTGCTGCATCTATCCTGGTCATGCTTTCTTCCCAGTAACCAGAACTATTACCTGCTATAAATTCCTCGATCTTCCCTCCGTTCTTTCCACACTTAACAACAAATACATCATTAGACAGGTTACCTGCTTCTTTTTGATTCGTGAGTCCTAACTCCAGGCCATGCTCAGAAGTTGTTGCTCCATTGTTTTGGCCAAGGTTGTTGTTGTAACCAATGTCGATGGACTGAAAAGTAAGTGTAATATTATTTAAGATCTGCACAGAAGGCCTTGCTGCAAGCTCCGTTGTTAAGGCTGCGCTATTAAGTGCACGACCACCTGCGTTGTTTTCTCCCAGGATAATAATAAGCTCTACAACAGCAGTGGTTGCTTTTGCGCCTTTCGGCCCGTTGTGATCATTTGCATTACTGACAACACCGCATAAGAACAGTGGTATCAAAAGTAGAAGGTTTTTCATCGGATTTAAATTTTGTTGTGTTTTTCTTGAGGTTATTGGTTGAGGTGTAATTATTATACTAAAATGGCTAACGGGCCATAGTGTGTTTATTTTCGTGTATCCTTAGGTGTAAGTAATATTGCTGTTGTGGAAGTAACAGCTGATTGAATGGAAGCATCGCCTCATTGCATAGCATGGAAGGTGAGCAGGATGTTTGGTTTCTCATCAGGACGGTTTTCTTTTGGTTCAGTTAAAATAAACAGGTTAAGTGGTAGCCTTACAGGCGTCGCTCTTTCCCTGGTATATTAAAAGCTTGGATTAGTAAGCTTAGCAATTTGATTAAATGTCTTGATCAATAGTCTCTCGTGAAGATGGCTTCAAATAAGGATATTATTTTGGATCTCACAAGCGAACTTACTGTTTACAATAACCGGGCAATCGTTTTTTTGAAGGAGATAATTTACGTTTGAGTATAGTATAACTACGACAAACAAAACGTGAATCTTAAATCTTTTATCTCCGGATGGCCAGCTTTCTTCTTTTCGATACAGCCTGCCACCATTTTTTAAATTCAGAAAAACGATTGACTCATCCCTAAAAAAGCGAATGCTCATCTATTAACGATCACAAATAAATTTTATTATAAACAATTTTTTTATTAAAAGAGAGTTATATATATGAAGCGGCTCGTTTTTACAAGCTGCCGATTAAAAAAGTACTGACTAACTCACATTATAGACAACTAAGGTTATTGAAACCATCGTAGGCCGTTCCAAAATAGGAACGGCTTATAAATTTATACTATCCGTTCATACGCCGCCTTTGATTAAAAGTTTGATTTGCTTTACTTTTACCGAATGCAGAAAAAACTTTTTCTTCTCGATGCGTATGCACTTATTTTCCGGGCATATTATGCATTGATAAGAAGTCCACGCGTTACCAGTAAAGGAAAGAATACAAATGCACAATTCGGATTTACAAACACGATCATAGAACTGATCAACAATCAAAAGCCAACGCATATGGGTGTATGTTTTGATACACATGCACCAACAGAACGAAACACTGACTTTGCTGATTATAAAGCAAACCGCCAGGAAACTCCTGAAGATATCATGGCATCTATACCTGACATTAAAAGGATCATTGAGGGATTGAACATTCCCGTGATCGCTCTGGACGGTTATGAAGCTGATGATGTGATCGGTGCTCTTGCAAAGCAGGCGGAGAAGGTAGGTTATGACGTTTTTATGGTAACACCTGATAAAGATTTCGGACAACTTGTTTCAGAGCATATAAAAATATATAAGCCGGGATACCAGGGTGGCACGGTTGAAATTCTAGGGGTCAACGAAGTATGTAATAAGTGGGGTATCAGAGATGTAAGCCAGGTGATCGATATCCTTGGATTGATGGGAGATGCAGTAGATAATATTCCAGGTATAAAAGGAATCGGTGAAAAAACCGCAGCAAAGTTGCTGTTGGAATATGAAACATTGGAAAATATCCTTGCCAATGCAGATAATATAAAAGGCTCTGTTGGCGAAAAGATCAGGGCAGGGAAGGATGATGCGATCATGAGCAAAAAATTAGCAACGATCATTACAAATGTGCCTACAGAATTTCACGAAGAAGATTTTCGTGTTAAGGAGATGAATAAGGATGCATTGAAAATGATCTTTGAAGAACTTGAGTTCAG